>JANYEU010000342.1 GCA_025362915.1 Chitinophagaceae bacterium
ATGGCGCTGGGATGTGTCAGTACCGCCAAACTGACGATGTGGTCAACCTTGGAAAACAAGCTGGATACCCCGTTCTCCATGCACAATGTGAAACAGGCTTTTTACAACAAATACATGGCAGAAACAATTATTGTAAACTTAAGTCTTGACCTGAATTGTCAGAAAATAAAGACCATCATACAAAAATGTATTGAAATTGGACGTATCGCCGCTTGAAATATTACCGAAATATTGTATTAAGGAATATTTCAAACGTATATATCTTAAACGGTTATACAATAATCCAAAAAAGCTTACTATAATAGAATTTGCAAATCGAATTGAAATCATAAAATATGTATGGGTAGACCCTTCTTGTGTTTCTATAGAGATTGATTCAAATACCGAATATCAGGTTATAACCCATGATAAAACGTTCCGAATAGAATTTGATAAAAATGAAACCATAATATTCTATTTACAATACACTTTTGGCTTCAAACTATACAAAAGACAAGTTTCAAAAAATATTCGTAATTCTAACCCTTGGATACTTGACATTGATTTCTCTGAGATAAACTAAATATGCCATCACTTAAGTAATTATACGTGTACCTCTCCATTCAAACAATATTTCCCACACACTGTTCTTACCATAAGTATTGCAAATGCAAAGCAAATCGTTACTTTTACAAAAATCTGTTTAGATGGATATTGTACTTGGTGTATTATTAAAAGAAATCAACTCCCCAGACGATTTAAAGAAAATAGAAAAAAAACAGTTGCATAAGGTATGCAACGAGCTTCGCCAATATATTATTGATGTGGTCAGCGTACACGGTGGTCACTTTGCCGCTAGCCTCGGTGTTGTGGAATTATCTGTCGCCCTTCATTATGTGTATAATACCCCTTACGATCAATTGGTTTGGGATGTAGGTCATCAGGCTTACGGACACAAAATACTGACTGGAAGACGCGATTCTTTTATCACCAACAGAAAACATGGCGGACTAAGCGGATTTCCCAAACGCAGTGAAAGCGAATACGATACTTTTGGCGTAGGGCATTCCTCCACTTCCATCTCGGCAGCGTTGGGTATGGCAATGGCGGCAAAATACAAAGGCGAAAACAGAAAGAGCGTTGCCATCATTGGCGATGGTAGCATGACCGCAGGTATGGCTTTCGAAGCCATGAACCATGCGGGTGTTGCCAATAGTGATGTGTTAATCATCCTGAATGATAACTGCATGAGCATCGACCCAAATGTGGGTGCCTTAAAAGAATATTTGACTGATATATCCACTTCTCCTACGTACAATAAGATGAAGGATGATGTTTGGAAGATGATGGGGAAACTCCCTGTTGGCAGGAGAATCAGCCGCACAATGGCACATAAACTAGCCGACAGCGTTAAAGGAATGGTGAGCAGCAGCAGCAACCTTTTTGAAGCATTGAAACTAAGGTATTTCGGTCCTATTGATGGAAACAATATAACCAAACTGGTTGATACATTGAGGGATTTAAAGAACATCCCCGGCCCTAAGATTCTACATATCATTACCACAAAAGGTAAAGGTTATGACCTAGCAGAACAAGACCAAACCAAGTGGCATGCACCGGGTTTGTTTGATAAGATTACTGGTGAGATAGTAACAAAAACATATAACGCACCGCAACCCCCTAAATATCAGGATGTTTTTGGTTATACCATGATTGAATTGGCTGAAATGAACGACAAGGTAATGGGCGTTACACCCGCCATGCCAAGTGGTTCTTCCCTAAAGTTCATGATGGAAAAGATGCCGAACCGTGCCTTCGATGTGGGCATCTGCGAGCAACATGCAGTAACACTTAGTGCAGGTTTGGCTACACAGGGCATGAGGGTTTTCTGCAATATCTATTCTTCTTTCATGCAACGTTCCTTCGATCAGGTGGTGCATGATGTGGCCATACAAAAACTCCCTGTTGTATTCTGTTTGGATAGGGCAGGATTAGTTGGCGAAGATGGCCCTACTCACCATGGATGTTACGATATAGCCTTCTTCCGTTGCATTCCAAACCTCATATTGTCCGCTCCGATGAATGAGCAGGAGTTACGAAACCTGATGTACACCGCACAATTGGAAAGTACCAAACTACCTTTTGTAATCCGTTATCCAAGGGGTAATGGTGTGATGCCAGAATGGAAAACCAAGTTGGAGGAAATACAGATAGGTAAGGGACGTAAGCTAAAAGATGGTGAAGAAGTGGCAATACTGAGTTACGGACATCCAGGCAACTTTGCACAGGCAGCTATTCGGACATTGAGAAGTGAAGGCATCAATCCTGCACACTACGACATACGCTTTGTGAAACCAATAGATGAAGATTTATTGCATGAAGTATTTGCAAAATACAACAAGGTTGTTACGGTAGAAGACGGCACAGTGATGGGTGGTTTTGGTAGTGCTGTGTTAGAGTTTATGGCTCAGCATCAATACACTGCAACCATTAAGATATTGGGTATCCCTGATAGATTGGTAGAGCATGGCACCCTGAAAGAATTATATACCGAGTGCGAATATGATGCTGTTGGAATAGCAGCTACTGTCAGAACTTTGGTTGGTTCTACCATTAAAACAAGTACCCTCATTGCTGGATAATATATTTCGTGTCCCTTTCTGTCTTGGTGCCTTTGTGGCAAAAGCATTATTATGAAGCAATTTACCATCCCCAATATATATCGTAGTTCTCTTATCAGCGCCATCAAGCAGAGGCGCAAACTGGATGATAAGTTCAAGAAAGATTTCTCTCCCACCTTATTAGATTTTGGCAACCTTAAAATCTATCTGGCGCGTCATTTCGGCTTCTGTTATGGTGTGGAGAATGCCATAGAAATAGCTTTTAAAACGATAGAAGAAAATCCGGATAAAAGAATATTCCTTTTAAGCGAGATGATTCATAACCCACAGGTAAATGCAGATTTGCAAGCACTTGGGGTACAGTTTCTACAAGATACTTACGGCAAACAACTCATCAGTTTCGATACCATTACCAAGGATGATGTGGTGTTGATACCCGCATTTGGCACTACGCTTGGCATTGAGGCAATGTTGAATGAAAAGGGAATACCAACCGAGAAGTACAATACCACCTGTCCGTTTGTAGAAAAGGTTTGGAACCGCAGCGAGCAGATTGCTCAAAAGGGTTACAGCATTGTTATTCACGGTAAACCTAAGCACGAAGAAACAAGGGCCACCTTTTCTCATGTATCCAAGAACACGCCTAGTGTGGTGGTTAATGACATGAAAGAAACCATTCAACTGGCAAAATATATTACCGGAGAAAAAGATGCGACTGAGTTTTATATTGAGTTTAAAGGTCGTTTCTCCGAAGGGTTTGATATAACAAAAGACTTGCAGCATTTTGGTGTGGTTAACCAAACCACCCAATTGGCTACTGATACACAAGCCATTTCCGATTATCTTAAACAAACCGTATTACAACATTATCAGCTTACAGATGCAACCATTGGGGAGCATTTTGCAGATACACGAGATACTTTATGCTACGCAACAAACGATAACCAGACTGCTGTAGCAGGTTTATTGGAAACAGACGCAGACCTTGCCTTGGTAATTGGTGGTTATAATAGCAGCAATACATCACATTTGGTAGAATTGTGCGAGCAAAAACTATCTACTTATTTTATTGATAGTGCCGAAAGGATGATTAATAAAAATGAAATAAACCATTGCAATTGGGCTACAAAAGAAGAATTGTTTAGTACAGGATTTCTCCCTGAAAAAGAAACAGTAAAAGTGCTGATAACAAGTGGTGCAAGCTGTCCCGATGCCATGGTAGAAAAGGTAATTGGCAAGCTGGCAGGTTTTTACAATGCAGATTATTTATTGGAGGATATGATAAAAGGTTTGAGTGATTAGGCATTTGTCCAATTCTCCATATCTCCCTTTAGGATAGGGGTAACATAATTGTGAAAAAGTGGTTAATTAGCAGACCATTACCTTTTAATGGTATAAATTTAGTTTTATTAGTCCCAAATTTACAAAATGAAAAACAACTTACTCATTACCTTTCTCATTGTTACCGTTTTTGCTTCTTGCAGTAGTTCTAAAACTTATTTCAGTGCGGCAATCAGACAAAAAGTAGAAAGCATCGGCACACCCGTTACCCAACTCCAATTTTACATAGACCGTGATGTAGAGCTTTCAAGAGAGATATTAAAGGATGAAACAAAGGTTACTTCGGGTGTAATACGGTTCGAAAATGGTAAGAACCTTAACATCATTACCCTAAAAAAGAATACCCCCGGTGTTTGTACCAAAGTATTACCCGACAAAATAATCATATCATTTGAGGTTGGCGACGACAAGTTCCTAACCTTTGGCAAAACAAAATTTGCTTTGGATACAGACCCATATAAGATACTTGCCAATAGCTGGATAGGCGATTTTGGTTCTATCAATTACGAAGGAAAAAAATACTTCATACACAAGGGAGGCAATGCAAGCGTAATGATAAAAACCAGCGAACTAAACAATGTAGAAGTAAGCAAACGTAAGATGGCTGGCAGGGTTATTACTCCTGTGGCACCAACGCCTCCACAAGCACCACAATAATCAGTGAACAGTAATTAGTTAACAGTATAGAAAAGCCCTTGAAGCAGTTGTTTCAAGGGCTTTTTGTATGTATAACATTTTATAATCCGAAGAGAGAAGTTGGGCAAATTAATTAGCTTCTAAACACTTCTATTTACTGTAAACAAATACATTAAGATGAATAAGAAAAACACTTTTAGTGTCATACGAACTCGTATGACACTAAAGACAAATCTTTTACGTCATACGAAATGACGTACGACACTAAAGACAAATCTTTTACGTCGTACGAGACGACGTATGACACTAAAGATTTACTTTTCATGTCGTACGTCACGGCGTATGACATAAAAAGTAAATCTTTTATAAGTATTTCAATAATGGAGGTTATAAAAATGTTTTTCGGATTGATAAAAGGATGATGAGGTAAATAAAAAGAGGCAAGGTTAAATAGCTGATTGCAATTTATTTAATCAATTCAACATATAAATAACCCCTACCTATTCACCGTTAATCGGGATGCAACAGGATAGTTGAGAGGAAATAGGTATCTACTTTAGCCGCCAATAAATTATTTGTGTAATAGTACATAAATAACATTTTCATCAATATTGCCACCATGTATAGAAAATTAAGGGCTGCATCTCTCCTTATTTTATTGATTTCATCTGTAAACTTACTTGCACAGAAAACTTATTATGTAGCCACCAATGGTAGCGACAAGAATGTGGGAACAAGCTTGATTGCGCCTTTTGCCACCATAGCCAAGGCAATAAAAACAGTATCCCCTGGGGATACCATTTTTCTTAGAAGCGGTGTTTATACATCTTCAAGTACCATAAACATCACCAAGTCTGGCACAGCAGATAAACACATCATCCTATCTGCCTACAAACCTGACCTTACCACTGCTTTCAATAACAACAGACCTGTATTTGATTTTTCTGTTGCCTTTGCCAAAGCCTCTTCTTCTGAGCGTGGCATGCAGTTGGAAGCGGATTATTGGAACATTTATGGCATAATTATAAACTATGCCGGCGACAATGGAATGTGGGTAAGCGGACATTATTGCACTATTAACTACTGCGTATTCTGTCATAATAGGGATGCTGGCTTGCAATTGAGTGGTGGTGCCAGTGCCGATACCATCATAAATTGTGATTCTTATTACAATGCCGATTTAGGTTTAGGCACAACCAGCAACGGTGGAAATGCCGATGGTTTTTCTGTAAAACTAGACATTGGCAATTCTATTTATATGAGGGGATGCAGAAGCTGGTTAAATTCTGATGATGGTTACGATGGTTATTTGAGACCCTCAACTACAAGTCCACAAAATAATGTGACATGGACGCAGGAAGATTGTTGGGCATTTAGAAATGGTTACTATTGGCTAGATGGCAGTACCAATTCTACCATGAATGGTCAGGGGTTTAAAACGGGCGGCAGCGATACAAAGGATCTTGCACACAATTGTATCATGAAAAAATGCCTTAGCTTTTACAATAAGTCCAATGGTTTCGACCAGAACAGTAATGCCGGCACCATTGCCATGTATAACTGTACGTCGTATGGCAACTTGGGCAACAGTATATATATGGCTAGCCCTAGTGCGGTCTATTATCCGGGCGCACAGTTAATCTTAAAAAACAATCTATCGCTGGGAGGATCTGTTTCCATCCCAAATCTTGCAGCAAGACCACTAACTTCAGTAACAAATCTATTCAGCAAAAGCACCACAAGCAAAGAAATACTTTCCTTTGACACAACCGGAGCAGCAGGAGCAAGAGGAATTGACGGAAGCCTGCCTATATTAAACTTCATGCGTCCAAATACTGCTGCCGCAAAACCTTTTACCATCATCGACAAAGGCACTGCCTTAGACTCTATTGACTACCATGGCGCAGTGGGAATACCCTATATCGGTGCAGCACCAGACTTGGGATGTTTTGAATCAGACTATGTAATAGTTA
>JANYEU010000397.1 GCA_025362915.1 Chitinophagaceae bacterium
ACGCCGGACGTATATTTTCAAACTGCTCCCTGCTTATATCACTTGGGTAGTTTTTCCTGATTTGTACACCTTTTTCCATAAACAATAAAACGAAAGGAAGTGACTCATTATTTTATCCAGTTAATTATTTATAGAAAAAAAATATTGAAATCAGCGTGCCTAAAACATTATGAACGGGTGCTAAGAGTAATTTAAATAAAAGAATCTATTTGACTTAAAACTCATAAATTAAACGGCACATCTATTTTCAGACTGATATTCCTGCCCATATTATAAATGCCATCCACACCCGTTTTTGGATTGGGGTATGAGTAAAAGTATTTCAACCTGCTTAGGTGATCTTGGTAAGCCACATCAAACAAGTTGTTGCCCATGAGGTAAATACTGAACAGCATTTTGTTGGCCTTATTGGTGATGCTGCCACCCACACCCGCATTAAACAAGGTATAGCCCGGGGTAGGCGTTTCGGTGTTGTAAGCAAGATACGCCCTGTTCTGTGCACCGAAAAACTCTAACTGTGCCTTGATGAAACCTTTTACAATGTGTAGCTTTTTATTATTAAAATCCAACCGCAACTCGGTAGTACCATGCGTAGGAGAAATTTGTGGTAGGTATTTGGCACTATCCGAAACAGGTTTGCCCGCCACACCCTTATTTTCTGCATAGACAAGGGAGACACTGTTTTCAAAATGAAGGGACTTTATCGGATGAATGTCCACACTGCATTCCCCGCCATACAAATGCGCCCTTGCCGCCGCAAATTGAAAGGTCTGGTTGCCCGGAACAAGTACCAAATCGCTACCATCAGGATTGGTAAGCTTTTGGTTGTAGATGTAATTCTGGATGTCATTATTAAATAAATCGAGCGTGGCCACCACCTGCTTTTCAGAATACAAAAAGCCAATATCTTCCTGCCAGCTAAACTCTGGCTGGAAGTCTGGATTGCCAAGCTGATAAACATTGGTACCCGGATGAACACCATTGGCAGAAACCTCCGCTATGTTTGGCGCACGATACCCCCTGCCGATATTTGCCTTGACAGAAAAGCGCGAAGAGAAATTATACGTGGCACCGAGGCTGCCAGAAAAGCCAGAGAATGTTTTGGTGTAATTAGAAAAAACCTTTGTGCCGCCCACCGTATCCGCACCATAAACGGGCATATCGAAACCAGTGGTAGAATTTGTTTTTGAATAGAGTTCATCGTTTTTAAAAGAACGGATGTCAAAGCGAACGCCGCCCGCAACATCCAGTTTGCCATAAGATTTCTTGGCAGTAACGAAAGGACCAATATCAAACTGCTGATAGTTTGGCACAATAAACTCCGTCCCATTGGTTCCCTTGTTTTGTTGGTTCATCCCATTAACACCTACCGTAATGTTCCAATCGTTAGACTCCCTGAAAGAATATTTCAAGTCATAATTAAAGGTGTTCAGTTGCAGGTACAAGCCCGGTATATCATTCAATACTGGATGGCTATACTCTCTACGGATACTGTTTTGATAACCAAGGTTTACCAATAGGTGATTGCCATCGCCCACTATCAAATCATTGCTCCAATAAACCCTGAAATGCTGCACATGCTGGTGCAGTTTTTCTATGGTATAACTATTTAGGTCATAGTCTGAAACAATTTGACGGACAGTATCTGCTTCGCTAATCTGCCTCGTAAACCGATGTGTGGCGCTATCCCTACTACCATCGGGAATCTCTTGCAGGTCATTATATAAAACAATATTCAGGTGAGAAAAGCCCCAATTTCGGTGTATACATAAAGAGGCATTGGCATCCGTTTCGTTGAAAGCAGTGCCAAATACACGCCCATCATATTTATTTTGGTAATCGGCAGCTTGCTTGTGCGAGATACGTGCCTGCCATTCCAAACCATTCTTTGTACGACTCAAAAAGGCAGAACCACCAATATATCTATTGTTACTTTGATAATCTATTACAGCATCGCCCACCATCTTTCCTTCGGGTGCAGGCTGTGTAGGAATGATGTTTACCACACCCGCCAATGCATCCGAGCCATAACTCAAACTGGCCGGCCCTTTAATAATCTCCACCTTTTCCTCACTATACTGATCTACTTCAATGCCGTGTTCATCGCCCCACTGTTGTCCTTCCTGCCGCACACCATCGTATAAGGTAAGAATACGATTATAACCCAAACCACGAATAAAGGGCTTGGATACATTGGGACCGGTTGTTACGGCACGCACGCCGGGTATCTTTACCAAGGCATCAATGGCATTGGTGGCAAGGTTGGTAACCAGATAATCGTGACTGACAGATACAATTGGTACAGGATTCCTTTTGATAAGTGTGGCTTTAGACACACCTGTAACAATCACTTCGCCTTCATCTACAAAACTTTCCGTTAATTTAAAGTTGAACTGCGCCCCATCAATAAGCATAATGTTTTGCGTGATTGACTTAAAACCTACCAACTTTACTTCTACCAAATATTTACCACTTGGTAGGTTGGAGAAACTGTAATGCCCGGTAGAATCAGTTGCCAATCCTTTCTTTAAATCGATGATGCTTACTGTAGCGCCATATAAGCCATTGTTCTTGCCATCTGTAACGATGCCCGACAAGGAAGCTCCGCCTTTTCTGGAAGTAGTATTATTCTGGGAGAATCCAGTTATGGTAATCAGTATTGCCAGTAAACAATAGTATAGTCTATTCATTGTATAAATTTTGTAGTGTGCCATCGCAGTAGTAAAAGTGCAATAGCAATCAATATGTAGTATGTGTGAGAAATGTAAGTTGACCAATTTTAAAGGAAAAATAATTCCTTTAAAGATCATTTATGCAGTAGCTGGAGGTCCCCTCAACCAAGAAGAATAAGTGGGGGATGTATGAATACTAATGTATTTATAAGATGCAATAGGATAGAAATAAGTAATGGTTGGTGTGGGCAGTTTAGTTTCTTCTACCTGTGTTAATGGAATAAAGAAATCATCCAGACAACCACAATCCTGTTGAGAGATGAACTTGCCGTTTAATTTGTTTTTAGAGTTTGAAGCACTGGATGTAGTTTGGTGGAAGTGGGTATGGATAAACATACGCAGCCCCGCTTTCTCCATAAATAGGAAAAAGAGTAAGACCGCTATTATTTTTCTTGCCGTGCCACGCATAGTGCTTAGGGATTGCTGCAAATATAATAATTGCAACTTTGTTTCAAATGCACATCTTGTTTTAGTGGCTTCTTTCTACCGATTGTTTGCAGCAGTCCATCTATCTCATTACTCTTACGCATGATTTCTACCCGCCACGAAGTATTTTTTCAGGTAGCCAAAAGTAAAGGCGTGTAATCTGGTATACTGATGAAACGATTTCAAAATGCTTTAATAGCAATTTCTGTCAGCCCTATAATTCTTCTGCCATAAATAATATATCTGCCTCTACGTGTTTCCCATAGCTTTGTTTTGTTTTAATAAATGTTATTCTGACAATTGAAATATTAAGTATGAAAAAAATGATGATTGCCATCCTTGCGGGGATAAGTTGCCTTGGTTGTGTAAATGCCCAAACTTCCCCAAGGGAAAGGGTTTTATTTAATGCTGATTGGAAATTTACCCAGAACGATCCTGCGGAGATAATAAAAGAAAGTGGCGGTAAGTCGTACAAAACAACATTGGATTATAAGGAAATAAAGGAATGGTTCTGCTCCAATGGAGAACAGTTTACCCGCCCTTCCGATTCTGTTCAAGCAACCAAACGTCCCGAAGGAAACCCCGGTGATAACATTAGTTATACCGACCCAAAGTTTAACGACAATGGTTGGCGCAGCCTAAGTCTTCCACATGATTGGGGCGTAGAAGGGCCATTTGATATAAAACTTCCTGGCGAAACAGGCAAGCTTCCTTGGGTGGGTGCTGGCTGGTATAGAAAGCATTTTACCGTTGCTGCGGCTGATAAGGGTAAAGACTTCTTTCTGGATGTAGATGGGGCGATGGCTTACCCGATGGTTTGGTTGAATGGTAAATATATAGGTGGCTGGGCGTATGGCTACAACTCTTTCCGTGTAGATTTAACACCTTATTTAAAAGCCGGTGGTGATAATGTATTGGCAATAAGGGTATATAATCCTGCTAATTCGTCGCGTTGGTATCCCGGTAGTGGCATCTATCGGAATGTTTGGTTGGTAAAAACGAATCCCGTTCATATTGCTCAATGGGGAACTTATATAACTACGCCAACAGTGGATGAAAAGGAATCCAAGCTTAATTTAAAGGTTACGATAGATAATAAATCGTCAGTTGAAGCCGCTGTATCTATTGCCACACAGGTTTATTTGTTGGGTAATGATGATAAACCAACAGGGGCAGCAGTTGCTAATTTTAAAACAGCAACAGGTAAGGTTGTAAAGAATGCATCAACGACTTTCTCAGCTGATGCAACTATAAAGAATCCTATCTTATGGTCTACAAAAACACCACAACGTTATGTTGCAGTAACAAAAGTTACGCAGAATGGAAAGATTGTAGACACCTACGAAACACCTTTTGGCATCCGTACCTTGGAATTTAGTGCAGACAAAGGGTTTCTATTAAATGGTAAACATGTACAGCTAAAAGGGTTTGCAATCACCACGACCTTGGTGCATTGGGTACTGCTTTTAATATCCGTGCCGCTGAACGCCAACTGGAGATACTGAAAGAAATGGGCTTCAACTCACTTCGTACCAGTCATAATATGCCTGCCCCCGAACTATTAGACCTATGTGATAAGATGGGGATATTGGTAATGGATGAGTCTTTTGATTGCTGGCAAAGAGGAAAGACACCGAATGATTATTCTGTTTTATTTGATGATTGGAGTGCTAGGGATTTGAGGGCGGAAGCGGATAGGGACAGAAACCATCCGTCAGTTATTATGTGGAGCATTGGTAATGAAATGCCAGATTTGAATACCCCGATTGGGCCAACCCTTTCGGCTAGATTGTCTTCTTATATAAAAGGAGAAGATGCAACCAGAGCCACCGTATTTGGATCGAATAGTGGTAAGGCAATGAATAATGGTTTGGAAAAAGGGGTTGATATTTATGGACAAAACTATGCGGTGAAGAACTATCCCAAGTTTAAGGCACTGAATCCAAGACAACCTTTTATTGGTTCTGAAACTTCTTCTACTGTAAGTTCCAGAGGAGAATATTATTTCCCGGTTACCAGCAATATCAATGATAGCAAGGGATTGTTTCAGATAAGTTCTTTCGATTTATATTTTCCCTATTGGGCAACTACGCCCGATGTGGAGTTTAAGGCATTGGAACAAAATCCTTTTGCAATGGGCGAATACGTATGGACTGGCTTCGATTATCTGGGAGAACCAACTCCTTTCAATAGTGATATTACCAACCTACTCAACTTCTCCAGTCAGGCAGAAAAAGATAAGGCAGAAAAGGAATTGAAGGAATTGGGTAAGATAGCCTGTCCTTCCCGCAGTTCTTATTTCGGCATTGTTGATTTGTGCGGATTTAAGAAAGACAGGTTCTATTTGTATCAGTCAGTATGGAAACCAGAACTTCCGATGGCGCATATCCTTCCTCATTGGAATTGGTCAGACAGGGTTGGATTGGTTACGCCTGTGCAGGTATATACTTCTGGCGATGAGGCAGAACTATTTGTGAATGGCGTATCGATGGGCAGAAAGAAGAAAGCACAGTACGAGTATCGCCTTCGTTGGGATAGTGTAGTGTATCAGCCAGGTGAAGTGAAGGTTGTTGCTTATAAAAATGGAGAGAAATGGGCTGAGGATAAAGTAAAAACTACTGGCGATGCAAGTCAATTGAAGTTATCTCCTGATAAGAAAACCATTAAAACATACGGTTATGATTTATCATATGTTACTGTAACAGTTGCTGATAAGGAAGGGCTTCAAGTGCCAAAAAGCAATAACAAGATACAATTTGAGGTTACGGGTGCAGGAGAAATTGTTGCTGTGGATAATGGTGACGCCACAGACCTTAATTCTTTTCAGTCCAATGAATACAAAGCATTTAATGGCTTGGCATTGGTAATGGTGCGTAGTAAGAAAGGCGTTTCAGGCAAGATAACCATCACGGCAAAAGCCGATGGATTGAAGAGTAATGAGGTTACCATAGAAAGTAAATAGGATATTAAAGTATTTATTAACTCAAATTGAATTAGGGTTAGGGCTCAATCATTTCTTTCATTCAAATCATTTTATCATTATTAGCAAATGAAATCAGTATTTATCAATGAAGCGTACAAGGTAAGCGTTGTGGAAATTGATGAACCCATCATTTCGAGCGATGAGGTATTACTAGAAATTTATTATATCGGCCTCTGCGGTAGCGATTTAAGTTCTTACAAGGGCATGTCTCCAATGGTGGTTTATCCGGTGGTGCCTGGGCATAAGGTTAGCGCGGTTATTAAAAGCAAGGGGGCAAATGTTCCTGATACTTATGCTGTGGGTGATATGGTTACCGTAAACCCTTATTCCGCCTGTGGTGTTTGCCCTGCTTGCCGTGTGGGGCGTACAAATACCTGCGAGTTTAACCAGACATTGGGCGTGCAACGCAATGGAGCATTGAAAAAATACTTTGTCATCCACCACAGCAAACTTATAAAGAGTACCATTCTTACCGAAAAGGAATTTGCTTTGGTGGAGCCATTAAGTGTTGGCTACCATGCAGCCAATAGGGGCAGTGTTACCGAAGTAGATACGGTATT
>JANYEU010000402.1 GCA_025362915.1 Chitinophagaceae bacterium
TATATAGTTGGTGTCAAATTCAAAAAAGATTATTGGCTTCTGAGATAATATTGTATTGCTGAGTCCTTCTAAAACCGAATATTCAAACCCCTCCACATCAATTTTAATGACAGAAATATTTTTAATATTTTTTTCTATTACAAAATCATCGCCTTTGATACACTTTATTGTACTTGTTCCAGTATCCTCATTGACAATGGAAAATGTACCCTGATTTGAAGAGGACTCGCTATAATTTGTCTTTATAACTTTATTTTCATTAGACAAAGCAAGTGGGACGACTTTAATATTTGAATACCTATTTAATGCAATATTCTTATTCAATTTATCCCTTATAAAAACAACTGGTTCAAAGGAATAGACCTGTGCATCCTGCATAGATGCGGCACTGAGGGAATGTATGCCGATATTGGCACCTATATCAAAAAAAACTGAATTTGGTTTGTAATAATGCTTGATTAATTCCGAAAGATTATTCTCATATCCACCTTCTGCAAAAATTTTGTATTCAATATAATTACGAGTATCCACATTAATAAGGCAACCATTTTTAGCATATACCACACCCTCAAAAAAAGGCGAGTCATCCTTTTGATGTGTTGGTATCAACCACCGGGTCAACCGTTCTTTTAAAGGCAATTGCCAACTATGCAACAACGCTAATTTTCTAAGTGTCTTTTTATTCATACTAGCTTTTTTACAGGTTCTCAATCAATTCGAGTAGGATATTAGATTCTTTCTCCCAATTATATTTTTCTTTTGCCAATCTGCAGGCTTCTGCTTTGCAATTATCCAACATGTGCCTATCTTCAAAATAGGTTTTTATTATCAAGGCCAGTTCATCTGCATTGCCAATTCCATACATTTTTCCAACACCGACATTTTCTTCCATAAAAGTTTTTTGGGCTGGAGTATTTGAAGCGATAATTGCCAAGCCAGAAATGATATAGGAGAATAATTTATTCGATAATGCAATTTTATTATTAAAACAAAAACCAGGTTCTAATGCAAGTCCAATATCAAATTGAGCCGAAAACTTAAACACATCTTCTGATAAAATAGGTTCGTGGAAGTGTAAAGTAGTTTTTACAGCCGATAAATTATTTAAATAATCCTTATTCTCTTGATTTACATCTCCAAGCAAATGCAACTCGATAGAGTTATTGGCAAGAGTATTTAGGGCATTGATAACATCTTCTAACCCTCTATTTTTACCGATTGTTTGAGAAAACCAAAATAGTTTCAAAGTATCTTGAACCCCTAAATTAACTTTTTGTAAATACTTTTTCTCAAAAACGTTATTAATAACGATTGGTTTTAGATTTGGATAAAGCTCTTCGTATGCCCTTGCTATCAACGGACTAGCCGCAGTAATATAGGCACAACCCGATAAATATTTGTCTTCTATAAATTGGGAAATTTTATAGTTAAAGTCATTGGGTAAATCCGAAACCTCTTGTCTATGAAAATCTTCTGCATCAAACCCACACTTTGCCTTGTGATAAACAGCCGATTTAACTGCTGAAGGCAATGCTGCCAAATTATGAGCTATGTAATAATCCGCTTTAATTGACTTTGCTTTTTGAAGTAGTTCTACCGATGCCCGACCTTTTGCCACTTCTGCAATACCATACTTGAGTGTTAATTTTTGGGCTAATATATTAACTAATTTGAACCGAAGTCTCGTTACAAAATAGAGTGCCTTATTTTTATAGGGAGAACCTCCTGCTAAAATAGGATGCCATTTTACAGCCTTAAAAAGTTGTTCATCATTTTTCCATGCCCAATGTGTCCAAAATGAGTAAATTACAAATACCTCATAGCCTACATCAGAAAATAAGTTCGCTTCTTTTACCAACCGTGGATTTACAGAGGGTTGTCCGGAGGATATAAGGACTATTTTTTTTATCAATTTTTTAGCTCCATTTTTTGTTTTGTATTAAAGAGGAATCTTTTTTTACAAATAATAAATCAGATTGGAAAATAGCCTTGTCTAACGGTCTCCTCATGATGGAACAGATGTCATATGCTTGAAAATTGTGTTTATCCATAAAATTTAATACCTCTAAAACAAGTGGTCCATTCTTATAGATATCGATAAAAGAAACTTCCATCAAAACAACCTTTGCAGATACCAAAGCACTCTTACCACCTTTTAATATTTCTATTTCGTACCCTTGTGTATCCAGTTTAATAAAATCTGGCATTTGAAAATTTGAACTATTTAATACTGTATCCAAACTTTTTGATATAATGGTTTTTGTTTCCGCTCCTGTATCATGATGTTCTACTAAAACCGAACTTGCAGTTTCGTATTGGTTAAATAAAAGTGTTTTATCATCATCGGCGCTTAATAATGAAATTCTATAGTCTCTTTTATTAGAATCTTTCTGGGCCACATTTTTTATTAATGCTTCTTTTTCCGCTTGCGCCTCAATCATTAAGAAATGAGCTTCTGGGAAGATTTCGCTAACCTCTTCTGTCCATTTACCTTCATAGGCACCAATGTCAACAATCTTGGTTGGATTAAATCCATTTTTTTTTAGATTATTTAGACTCCATTTTTGACTAGGCACCCCTAATCTCATTCTTAACTTTTCAACAAAAGAACCAGGTATCAATCTCATTTTACTAATTTTCTTATTGTTCTTTAAATATTTTTAGATAATCTGCCGCAATAATATCCACATTAAATCTTTGCTTTGCCGTTTCTCTACAAAGGCTACGATTTATAGAAGGAAGCTTATCCAAAGCTTTAATCGCCTCGCAAATATTATCAACTACAAATCCTGTAACGCCCTCTTCTACTACTTCTGGAACTGAACCGCGGTTAAATCCGATAACAGGTGTTCCGCAGGCCATCGCTTCTGCCATCACCATTCCAAAAGGTTCATCCCATTCTATCAACATTAGTAATGCAAGGCTTTTGCCCAAATAAGTATTTTTTTCCTCATCATTCAAAGCACCAACATATTGTATTTGTTTCCCGTCGATAAACGGTTTTATTTGTCTTTCAAAATATTCCTGCTCCTCTTTTATATGCGATTTATTTCCTGCAATAATTAATTTCCGTCCAGTTTTTCTTGATAATTCAATGGCATTATGACAACCTTTTATTTTATCAAGCCTACTCAAAAATATCAAAGGGGCATTTTCCGAAATTAATCGCACCAAAGTGTATTTATCAAACTCAATGGCATTATAAACCGTTTCCCAATTGCCGGCAACGTTACCCGTAGATACCAAATAGTCACTACAGCCAGTAAAAATTAAGGCTTTGTTAGGCTTGTTGGTGATATTTAAGATATTTTTCTTGGTAACAAGTCTTCCATAAGTCATTATTTTATTGATTGGCCTATTTAAAATCGGCAAAAGGTATATTAGCCTACCAAAATTGTGAATCAAGTCATATTTACTATGATTAAAGAATAAATATTTCCAAGCTATCAATACTTCCCAAAAGGATTGAAATTTTGATTTTGATAATCCATTTTTGCCGAAACATATTGTTTTTCCAGAGCATTGGGAATCTGGCCCCGCCATAACAGTAACCGTATGCCCCATTTTTATGTATTGCTCGGCAAACATGTAAACTAGACGTTCGTGTCCACCATATAATTTGGGGGGTACGGGAACTCCAGGATCCATAAGGAGAAGTATTCTCATCTTATAAAAGAGTTTTTACAATCTCCAAATACCTCTGCGCACATTTTTCAAGGGTCAAATTTTCTAGAACATAATCTCTGGGAGAAAATAAATTATTCGTCGCATTGTCAAAAAAGAATGAAAACCCATTCTCAAATTCATCAAAATTTTTAAACTTACTCCCACATCTTTCATCCCAATAAGGTACGGAGGAAACTGGCTGATATTTTACTTTTTCTGGATAATAATAAGGGTCTTGCCAATACCCACCTCTATCCCAAGCAAAAATGGGCACGTCACAAGATAAGGTTTGTTGATAGGCAATACCTTGGGTTTCGTGTTCGCACAAAAAAATCATGGATTTAGAAGTCTCAAGCTGTTTTAAAAATTCTTCTTGCTTATAATAACCATACTTTATGGTACTGTAAGAGAGATTGTTTTTTTCCAGATATGCTATTATAGGGTTTAATAAGCTAACAGCATATTCATCATGTTTCCACCTTATTTTATCATAGATAAGAACATCGGTAGTTTTTTGAGAAATAGAGGTTTTCCATTTTTCAGTATCTATTCCAACAGGCCACGCCAATACCTTATCGCCATAGCAAGGTTCAAACATTTCCTTCATCCAGTTACCAGGCACGAGAAACTTTTTTACATTAGGATATTTTTCAAATAAATCCGGACACTCTATTGGGTGCGAATAAACGCCGGCACCAAGCAAGATAGGATTGGAGGGTATCCTGTTCTCAAAAATCAAATGGGGCTTTCCAATCACACAAGCCAATTCTTTTGGGTGCGATTTGATGTATTTGTAATCATTAAACCGATAAGAAACGCCTATTTTATCCAACCCCCTCATCAATTCCAAAGCCACCATCATCACACCTCCTGGTCTGGCTTTACCTCTAACAATTCTCCTGATTATTTCCCTCGGATACCTGTCGTAAGGAAACCATCTATCATTTTTAGGTTCTTGGTAAAATATATTGAGTGGTTTTATTTCCATAGCCCAAATTTCAATTTTCTCCGAATGCTCAATAGTTTCTCTGTGGTTGCAAAACCCAACTTATCGTACAAGAACCCAACCGCTCCTTTTTCTGGAATAACAAAATCAGGGTTTAGTTCTTTTATCCAGTTAAAACCTGAGATTGCTTCTTGTAAATCCGTTTTTGCTATCCAATGGACCAAAGACCACAGTATGTTCAAACAAGCATTTATCCTTCTTTTCGATAATAAATCTTGTTCTTTCAAAGTATTGATTGCTCTTTTATAAATTTCTAAATGTTGGGAGTGTTGTACAGATTGCTTTAAACCAGTAGGGAACTGAAGTCTATTTTCTTCATGTTTCCGATGATACAATGCATACCCATTATGCACCACCACTGATGGATTCTTTAAAGCGGCTTCTATTACAAACATCCTATCATCCCTATATGCAAAGTCTGGTCTGTGAGGGATATCTGCAATAAATTCCTTTTTAAAAAGATATGCCGAATAATGTGAGCTATCGCACTCACCCAATTGCTGGGCTATAAAATCATCACAATAAATCCAGGATTGTTCTTTTAAAATTTTTTCATCCTCAAATAGCCTATATCCACTCACCACTATATCTGCATTCATCTCCTCAGCTATTTTTAGTTGCTCTTCTGTTGCAGCTATATCAATTTTATCATCAGAATCTAGAAACTTTATATACTTGCCTGTAGCAATTTCAAATCCTTTGTTTACTGCCCAGCATTTTCCTTGGTTTGTTTGTTTTAAACTTACAATATTTATTTGAGTATTCAGCCACTCCCAAGTGCCATCTGTACTACCATCGTCTACAACAATTATTTCAATAACTCCATTGTTACTCCTACAAGAATTGATAGCCTCTGGAAGAGACCATAAGCGATTGTAAGTTGGTATTATTATGGAAATTGTAGACATTTTATACTCTTTCCGACACTTTTATTCCCCTGTAACCAAACAGAGCATGATAGATAGGCCGAAAAGTATTTCTAAATATTTCAGCCAATAAAACAGGAATGGTGATTTTTAATGAAGCAACGAATGATGCCATTACTATACTATATTTTTTTTGAAAGACAAGTTTCAACTTGAAAACTTCTTTTGTATACGGATATTTATTGGTATAATAACCCAGAAAGTGAACAACCAAAGGATTTACAATATGATTGGGATTCCATGATTGATGTTTTGGATGCGGTTGAAGAGGATTTACCATTTCGCTATATCCATCAAAAACATCGAGGTTAAACTTTCCTGGACAAGCAAGAGGATCGTTCATATAGTTCCCTGTATCCTCCAAAGGCGTTTGCTCATAAAAAGCCATTGCCAAAGCCATTAACAACTCATCATTTGGTTTGTTTCGTAATCTTACAAGCCCAATTTCATCATATTTGGGCTCTAACTCTCTGGCCTTCTGGTAAACTTTTGTGGCTATCTCTCCTTTCTCCAAATAGTAAAGACCTCCGTTAAATTTAGGAATCTTATCTACACCAACCTTTTGGCAAACACTTTTAACATCGCCAAACCATTCTCCATCGCTAATAAAAGAGCCAACCACCGAGATAGCCTTACCATTCATTTTGTCAAATATGGATGACAATGGCTGTACAATCAGACAATCGCTATCTATAAATAAAGTTTGATCTGTTGGAGCTATTTTATCGAGATGTAATTTTGGCGAAAATCCTTCCCCCAACTCCCCAGATTGCAGCTCAATAACCTTTACCCATCGTAATACATCAATAGCAATAAGTTGTTTGTTATCTGTAGCAATATAGAAGTCAATTCCTGCATCTTTATTCCATACATAGAAAGAGCGTGCAAGTGCTACTGCCATATCTACATACAATTGTTTACCAACAGCTAACGTTAGAACTGATTTCATTTGCGGGAGGTTCGGTACGATAAAAACGGTTTTTCAAACAATTGATAACTTGCCCATGCCAGCAAAAAAGTCACAAACACCCAAACAACGCCAACTAGTAATCTTATTTTTTCTGAAGATACATCTTTTAAGACAGCATTTCTCAAGTACATCAAAGGTTCATGCAACATATATAAGGAGTAGCTTGATAACCCAATGGTAGCCATAACCTTTATTATTAATCCCACTATTTTACTTCTACTTTTATAATTTTTCTCTTCCAAAAACTCTTCTAAATAAATTATGGGAACAATAACCCATCCCCACAATACTATACTGATGTTGTAACAAATGATACTAGCCCAACTGCATTGCTTTAAAATCTGAAATATTATTAGTAAGCCAACGCCTGCCAACCACCAAGTTTTATTTTTTATTAAGCTAGTGGAATTTGTTAGAAGGTACTCGCACAACCAAGCACCAAAACACCAAGCCCCCCAGATGTTTAGAATAAAATACTTACGCGGAAATAGTGCAAAATTGAACTTTAGGGTAATTACAGCACAACTAATAAAACTGATTAATAAAGATACAGCCAACGCTTTGTTTAATCCGTATTTGTGTCTCAAGTAATACCAAAATGGATATAGCAAGTAAAAAAGTATTTCTATTGTAGAAATACTTTTTTAGTTTTACAGCAACTATAGTTTATGAAACATCTAATTATCTTATTGGCAATGGGCATTTGCTCTTGCAATTGGGCAAAGGAGAAAACAAAGGAAACTGCAAATAAA
>JANYEU010000419.1 GCA_025362915.1 Chitinophagaceae bacterium
AACAGGAATAAAACAAAGGGTGAAAACAAGAAGCAGTATTAAAAAACAAAGCTGTATCCTTGCATAAGTAATAACCCAAATTACAGTAAACAAATATTAAAATTAACACCAAAAGCTGTCAAGTAATTTCAGGAGGGGTCAGAGGGTTTTCCTGCTGAGAGATGCGGTAAAGGCAAAACCACATTCAAAAAAACTATTGTCAGATGCAATAAAGCTATTGTCAGACGCGATAAAGCTTATGTCAGATGCAATAAACCTTGTGTCAGATGCAATAATGTCGATGTAAGATGCAATAATGTTTATGTAAGATTCATTAAATTCTGTGTAGAACGCAATAATGTCCAAGTAGTATATTCTCCCCGAAAATCAATGTTAAGAATGAAATAAGCGATGCAAGCAAAAAGCCGATTATTAGGTCCTTAAAACAAAGTCAGTCATCGAAAAGATTTGAAAAGAGATAACATAATCTTATTTGAGTGGCAATGCAGGACAGCGCAGGACAGAAATAACTCCCACAGATGATACTTTCGCTCCGAGATTACCATATTTTTACTTGTTATTTAGTTGTATTTGTTAATATAGTATGATTGTAGGATAAAATGATTTTGACATCAACAGGGAATACTCTCTTTTTAGGCTTGCTGCTTTAAACAATTGCTGATTACTTACCATGAAAAATAAAAAGATATTATTACTAATTCAAGCATTCATTGCTTTATTAGGATTTTCCTCGCAGAGTCTGTTTGCACAAGTTGATACCAATAGGTATATGGCGGAAAATGATGTGGTATGGACTACACTGGGCAGTAGCGAAAACGAATCGATGCCTATTGGTAACGGTGATCTTGCAGCTAATGTTTGGACGGAACAAGATGGCGACCTTTTGTTGTTGCTTTCTAGATCGGATGCCTGGAATGAACAAGGCAGGATATTAAAACTGGGAAGGGTACGCATAAAGCTTTCTCCAAATCCTTTTGTGGGTGCTGCCAGTTTTACCCAAACACTGAACCTAGAAAATGGTGCAATAGAAATAAGGAGTGGCAATAATGAATTGTTGGTTTGGATCGATGCCAATAATCCTGTTGTGCATGTAGAATCTCATTTAGATCAACCAGCAACTCTTCAAGCAAAGTTGGAATTCTGGCGGAAGACACAGCCTTTCAAGAAGTCATGGCCAGATAATGATTATACCAAGGTTATGACAGGTGATGCTGCACCTCGTTCCGAGCCAGATATTATCTTTCCCGCAGCGGCAAATAAACTAACGTGGTGTCATTTTAATCCGAGTAGCTATTATCCTTATTTATTGAAACAGGAACATCTGGAATCCGTTCTTTCAAAATATACCGACCCTTTATATCATCGTTGCTTTGGGGCTGCCATTAGCGGAACAGGATTGGTAACCGTGGATGATACTACTTTGAAATCTGCAACTTCATCTAAAAATATTCAGTTAGACATAACCGCACTCACCCAGCCACAAACGAGTTCCCCAACTGCTTGGCGCAAAAGCATGGATGGATTCGTTGGTACTGTTAGTCAACTAAACACGGATAAAGCTTACGAAGCACATAAAAAGTGGTGGCAGGATTTCTGGAACCGTAGTTGGGTTCATGTAGAGGGTGGAACTGAGGCTTCAAAAGTAACCCAAGGATATGCCATTCAACGATATATGGTGGCAGCTTGTTCCAGGGGAGAATTGCCGCCAAAATATAATGGTGGTCTTTTTACCGTGGGGCACGATATGTTGTCGGATACGATGAAGCAAACCAAGGAAAATCATGATGCAGATTATAGGGCTTGGGGCGAATGCTATTGGAACCAGAATAACCGCTTGTTGTATTGGCCTTTGATAGCTACTGGCGATGAAGATTTGTTGAAACCCTGGTTTGATATGTACTTAAAAGCATTGCCATTGGCTAAGGATAAAGTAAATATTTATTACCATCATGAGGGTGCTAGCCTGCCAGAAACAATGCACTTTTGGGGATTGCCAAGGATAGCAGATTTTGGTAAGGATAATCCAACCAATGAGATACAAAGCCGTTGGCAGCGCTATCATATTCAGGGAACATTGGAGATAATAGCACAAATGTTGGATGTGAATGATTATAATCCAAATACTGAATTTGTCCATAAATCGTTGGTTCCTTTTGCAGATGCCATCATTACTTATTACGACCAACATTGGCAACGTGATGCCAATGGAAAGATTTATATGTCGCCCACACAATCTTTGGAAACCTATCAATTGGTGGCTGTAAACCCAACACCAGATATTGCAGGATTGATGTATGTAATACCTCGACTATTAGCATTACCTACAACTGTAACAACAGAAAAGCAACGGGCAGCTTGGGCTAAAACATTGAAAGATTTACCTGCAATACCAATAGGAAAAACAACATCTAAAGGAAAAACACCTCCATTGGGTGTTGGAGATACAGATGGTACGCCCGTTATTCTTCCTGCTGAACAGTATGGCAAAACGGGTAATAGCGAAAACCCGGAACTGTATGTTGCCTTTCCTTATCGGTTATATGGGGTTGGTAAACCAAATTTGGAGTTGGCACAGAATACCTTTGCTGCTAGGCGTTCGCCCCAGAATACTTGTTGGGGACAAGACGGAACGCAAGCGGCTGTGCTTGGTTTAATTTCTGTGGCACAGAAAGCTGCCATCAGTGAGTTTACTAACTATGGTGAACAACGGTTTCAATGGTTTTGGAAATCGGCACACGACTGGATTCCAGATTTGGATAATGGAGGAGACGGCATGATTACGCTACAAGAAATGTTGATGCTATGCGATGATAAACGAATTATGCTTTTACCTGCTTGGCCTAACGATTGGAAAGCAGATTTTAAATTGCACGCACCTTATCAAACAACTGTAGAAGGGCATGTAGAAAAGGGAAAGATTACAAACTTGAAAGTAATGCCAGCATCAAGGGAAAAGGATGTGGAAATAATGAGTGGGAAATAGGGAGGTACGTTTTAATAATCAACCACTTCTTAAAGGAAGGCTTCGCTCAAAGCGAAGCCTTCCTTAGTGTTCAAATCATTTAATATGATAAATAAATTAGTTCGGATTCTATTGTGCTGCCTGTTGGTTGCATCTTCATATACCATTCATGCACAGAAAAGCACTTTGAATCCTGCCGACTTTAAGAATCCACCCACCAAGAATCAAATAACTACTTGGTGGCATTGGATGTCTGGATTTATAACCAAGGAAGGGATTACCAAGGATTTGGAAGCGATGAAAAAGCAAGACATCCGTAGTGCAACCATCCTGAATGTTTACTATAAAGATTTGGGAAAAGTAGATTGTCCTATCGTAGATTTTGCTTCTCCCCAATGGTATGAAATGTTTAAATACGCACTTAAAGAGGCAAATAGATTAGGGATTAACATTGGTGCTGCCAACTGCGACGGATGGAGTGAAAGTGGTGGGCCTTGGATAAATCCAGAAAATTCCATGAAACAGTTTGTATGGAGAAAAACCTATTTGGAAGGGGGTAACGACAAAATGGTTACCCTAAATAGACCTATTGGTACGCAAGACTATTATCAGGGTGTGTATGTACTTGCCTATCCTTCTTCAACGCCTAACTCTTTTGTAAAGGCCAATCCAATAGTTACTTACAACGGAAAAACACTTACCGAAAGCCTGACAGACGGAAACCCTATCAGCGATATCATACTAAAAAAGGATAAGCAAATACGGATTCAGTTTAAGGAGCCGTTTACAACCAGTGAGTTGGATATTGTGTTGTTTGACCTAAAGGCTAGTACTAAACTTCCTTTGGCTATTACCATTGAATCATCTAATGACAATACTACTTTCTCTAAAGTGGCAGATGTGGTGGTTGATAAACAGAATGAATTGGTTAAACTTCCCATTGCCAAAACAACGGCAACGGCTTTCCGATTGACTGTAAATGAAGATACAAAGGTTGGAGAAGTTGCCTTGCTTCAACAGGGAGAAAGGAATTGCTATGAGGAAGGCATCTCGCAAATAATTAACAAGACAGTTTCATCAAGGGTTAGAAATTTGGATAATTACCAAGCTGCCGACAAGGAACCTGCTGGTAATACGATAATTAATAATGCTTCTGCTGTGATAGACCTGACTAATAAAATGGATAAGGACGGCAATCTGAACTGGAAAGCACCCAAAGGAGATTGGACAATCATACGTTTTGGATATACCACAACCGGACAAACCAATCATCCGGCCTCTCCACAAGGAACAGGTTTGGAGTGTGATAAAATGGATACAACTGCGCTGAACCTTCACTTTCAGAACTATCCCCAAAAGCTGATTGACCTTGCAGGTGCGTATAAAGGAAATACCTTTTCGTATCTGTTGGTGGATAGTTGGGAGTGTGGGCAACAAAACTGGACGGCGAACTTTGCCAAGGAATTTGAGAAACGTAGGGGTTACAGCCTGATTCCTTATATCCCAGTGCTGTGTGGCGAAGTGGTACAAAGCACAAAGTTTTCAGAAGCATTCCTACATGATTTCAGACAAACCATTGGCGACCTTATTGTTGATTACTATTTTAAACATTTGGCAGATCTGTGTCATAGGCAAGGGATGGAACTTCATTCGGAAGGCATTTATGGTGATGGACTTGCGCCGCCAATCGACATACTTAAAACCTATAAATATTGCGATATGCCCATGACGGAGTTTTGGGCAAACATCGAAGCCCGCAATTGGCCAATCAATTATGTTCCGAAGGATAAATTAAAATACGTTGCTCCCGAACATAGTGCCCTGTTGTATAATAAACCAATTGTTGGGTCGGAGGCTTATACCGGGATGGCGATTTATAGTGATGCGCCAATTGATTTGAAATTATATGGTGATGCGGCATTTACCAGTGGCGTAAACAATATGATTCTGCACAGTAACACACACCAACCTACTGAAAAGAAACCGGGTATAACGCTTGGCGTTTATGGGCAGTCTTTCAATAGGCACAACACTTGGTACGCTTATGGAAAAAGCTTTTTCGATGAACAGGCTCGTGTTCAGTACTTGCTTCAACAAGGTTGTAGAATGTCTGACGCATTGATTTATCTAGGCGATAAATTGCCGTCGCTAGAATTAAACGAAAAGGATTTGGATAAGATTCTACCCAAGAATGCAAAGTTCAACTACTGCAATTCGGAAGTTCTGTTAGAAAGAACATCCGTGAAAGATGGAGAGATTCTGCTCGATAACAAATTCCCATTTCAGTTTTTGGTTGTTAGGGATAAAGAACTAAACCTTGCAACTGTTAAAAAGATAGAATCTCTGGTTAATGCTGGGGCAACTGTCTTTGCACCTAAACCAACAGTTACTTTATCACTAAATAAGTTGGATGCAAACAATGCCGAACTTAAAACAATAGCCGATAAGGTTTGGGGGGCAACCTCCGATAAGCAGGTAAAAGCCAATAGTTACGGTAAGGGAAAAGTGGTTTGGTCGTTGGAGGAGATAAAGAAAACTTACGCTCCCGATTTTGAGGCAAAGGGTGTAAGGCCGGATGCGTTATTGCATATTCATAAAAAATTGGCGAACAGTGATGTTTATTACTTGGTAAATACCAATGATACCAGTTCCATCAGTTTCGAAGCCAACTTCCGTATCAATGGAAAAGTTCCTACTATCTGGGATCCGATGGATGGCAAGACTTATCCGCTTGCTTTGTATAATAAAGGAGGGGAATATACTAAAATCCCACTAACGCTTCGGGCTAAGCAGTCTGTTTTTGTAGTGTTTACCAATGAAATAGCCAAGCCCTATTTCACGTC
>JANYEU010000423.1 GCA_025362915.1 Chitinophagaceae bacterium
CTCTGAAGATGGGGCCAGGAGATAGTGCTAGAAGCCATACCGCCGATGAATATATTTACGTGGCAGAGATAGCGGATGGAATAAGCACTTACATTAAATTATTGAATCAACTTGTTCTTTAACCCATAACTCATAATTACATTGAAACTCTGGCAAAAAGATATTACCTCGCTTAAAGAAGTAGAAACATTCACCGTTGGAAAAGACCGTGAAATGGATTTGCTCCTTGCCCCTTTCGACGTATTGGGGTCTATAGCACACGTTACCATGTTGGCTACCATTCGTTTATTGACCAATGACGAAAAGGATATTATCGTAAAGGAATTACAAGCCATTTACCAAAGAACCCTTGGCACAGATTTTAAGATTGAGGACGGAGTAGAGGACATTCATTCGCAGATAGAATTTCTTTTGACGGAGAAGTTGGGCGAGATGGGTAAGAAAATACATTCTGCCCGTAGTCGAAACGATCAGGTGTTGGTAGATATTAAACTGTTTCTTCGTAATGAGATTGAGGAGTTAGTCAACACGATCCTTCCTTTCTTTTCTTTATTGCAGTCTCAAAGCGAAGCGTTCAAAAATCATTTGTTCCCTGGTTATACGCATCTGCAACTCGCCATGCCTTCCTCTTTTGGTTTGTGGTTTGGTGCGTATGCCGAGAGTTTGGTGGACGATGTAATTACCCTGCAAGCGGCTTATAAAGTGGTTAATAAAAATCCGCTTGGTTCTGCGGCGGGTTATGGTTCTTCGTTCCCTATCAACCGTACATTGACTACGGAACTATTAGGTTTCGATAACCTTAATTACAACGTTGTGTATGCCCAAATGGGAAGAGGTAAGGCTGAACGCATCACGGCACAAGCGTTGGCAAATGTGGCGGAAACGTTGGCAAGATTGAGTATGGATATGTGTTTGTACCTCAATCAAAATTTTGACTTTGTATCATATCCCCAAGAACTGACTACTGGAAGCAGCATCATGCCGCACAAAAAGAATCCTGATGTTTTTGAATTGATACGTAGTCATTGTAATCGCATCAAGGCATTGCCCAACGAGATTATGATGATGACAACCAACTTGCCAAGTGGTTATCACCGAGACTTGCAGTTGCTTAAGGAACACCTTTTTCCTGCATTTGCTACGTTGAAGGATTGCATCAAGATGGCAACGCTTATGTTGAGTAATGTATCCATTAAGGAAAACATCCTTACCGACGAAAAATACAAATACATCTTCAGCGTTGAGGAAGTAAATAAGCTTGTTTTGCAAGGAATTCCTTTCCGGGATGCGTACAAACAAGTGGGCCGTGCAATAGAAAACAACGAGTTCAATTATAGCATCGACATCCATCATACGCACGAAGGAACCATTGGAAATTTATGTAATTCAGAAATAAATTCGATGATGGAAGAAACGTTTACTATGTTTGGCTTTCAAAAGGTGCATGACGCCATCAATAAATTAGTTAATTAAATAAACATTTACAAGTAAAACAATGAAAAAAACAGTTCTCATTATCGCATCTACAATCGTTGCGTTAAACATCAACGCACAGATTAAAACAACCGTTACAAAGACAAAAACAGTTACTAAAACAGGGGGATCCGCTATGGTTTCTACCTTTAAAAACAATACAGATAGTGCCAGTTACGGTATCGGTGTCCGTATTGCACAGAACCTTAAATCACAAGGGTTTGATGGTGTTAACCAAGAGTTATTGAAGAGAGCCATTGGTGATGTGTTGCAAAACAGGACTTTGGCTATCCCAGATTCATTGATAGATGCAAGTCTTGAAGCATACCATAGAAAAGCAATGGATGCAAAATCATCTGTAGCCAAGAAGGAAGGAACTGAATTTTTAGCAATGAATGCAAAGAAGAAAGGCGTTACTGTATTGCCTGACGGTTTGCAGTATGAAGTTATTAAAGCAAGTTCTGATACCACACATCCTTTATTGACTGATAAGGTAAAATGTCATTACCACGGTACATTGATTAATGGAAAAGTATTTGATAGCTCTGTTGATAGGGGCGAGCCTATCACTTTTCCATTAAACGGTGTTATCAAAGGATGGCAGGAAGCGGTGCAGTTAATGACTGTTGGTAGCAAATGGCGTTTATTCATCCCTTCTGAGTTAGCTTATGGCGATCAACAGGCAGGTCAAATGATTGCACCAGGTTCTACCCTGATTTTCACTGTAGAATTGTTGGGAATAGAAAAAGGTGATAGAAAATAATTTATCCCTTAAGATATAAAATTAATGATAGGCTAATTGCAAGGTTGCAGTTAGCCTATTGTTTTTATAGCTGAAGGCTATTGTAGTTTAATGTATGAATAGAAAGTTCTCCATTCTTCAGATTTACAGGGGTATTGCTGCCATATTGGTGGTGTTATATCACTTTACCAAACTGTTCTACCGGCAACATAATGGGTTGGTATTGTTCAATAACTTCTTCGACTTTGGTGGATACATAGGTGTAGACTTTTTCTTTGTATTAAGTGGATTTATCATTACTTATAATCATTACCCCGACATAGGAAATCCAAACAAGCTTCTTCCCTATTTCATTAAAAGACTGGTACGTGTATATCCTATTTACTGGTTCTTTTTTTGCATTTATCTTGTCCTTTTGTTCTTTACACAACGATTGTTTTTTTCAGAACATAACTTCCCGTACTTCTTTAAATCCTTCTTTTTAATATATCAGCCCGGCTTTCCTGTTATGATGGTTGCCTGGTCATTATGCTTCGAAGTCTTCTTTTATTGCTGTTTTGGTTATTCCATAATTTTATCTAAGCGGTTTGCAATATTTATTAGTATTATTTGGTTATCAGTCATTCTAATCTACAATATACTCTTCAAGGATACCCTTCTAAGCTATCCCTTCTTTGTCTTCATTTTAAACATTAACGTTGGCAGATTTCTTCTTGGTTGCGTGGCCGGATATCTTGTTCTAACTTATAAAGCAATCTCTTCTACTTGGTTTTTATTAGCAGGAATAGTATCACTTACCCTTTACTTCAACATAAATGGCAGCAACTGGAATGTAAATGCCTTACTGGAAACAATGAGTTTTGTTTTCATCATTATTGGCTCTACAAACTTAGAAAAGCACTTTCCCTTCAAGGATTTATTCATCAAGATTGGCGACGCCTCTTATGTTCTTTATCTCTTTCATGTGCTCCCCATTTCAATGTTTAGCAGGTCTATGGTACATCTTGGCATCTCTCCTACTGGCAATATATTTTATATCAACTGTTATTGTATTCTAGGTTTGGTTGTCATTATTTATTTATCAATCCTTATACATAATTGTATTGAAAAACCTTTGACGAATAGATTAAAGGAACTGCTTTTATCTGTCAGCAAGGTTTGATGCCAGTTTAATTCAATTGTTTTAACGAATACATTTACTTTTATCGCGTCGCACAAAATTTATTATGAAAAGAAACAATACAATTCAAGGCTTACATTATTTCCTTTTGATACTCACCGTTGTTTCATTTTTAAGTTGTAAGCACAAAAAAACCGACTTATCTGGCGATGCCCCAGTAAAAGTGAATGATTTTATGGCGGTGTTTACACCTATTGTGTTGCCTTATGCAGTGGCAGACACCAACATTAGCGTGCCGGCTGATACCATTTCCATCGGACATGCAGTAATGAGCCAGTTTATTCCAGACAGTGTTTTAGAAGAAATAATTGATACCAAGAAAGCTTTTACCATTCATCCTGTTGGGCGTTTTGAGAAGGAAAAAGAAGTGTATCTCTTGTTTAATGTAGTACAAAAAGGAGTGACTGAACAGGTTGTTGCCGTGTTTGACAAGCAAAACAAATATCATTCTGCCAAGGCAATATTGAGCAATGAACCAGACGAGGATGGCTATACCCACACACTATCCATTAATAAGGAACCTACTTTTACGGTGAGTAAGGAACGTTTAAATACACAGACAAAGCTGGTGCAATTTACCAAGGTTGGTTGGGTTTATAATAGTGCCGGCGTGTTTATGGTAGTGGTAAACGACACAAATGAAGACCCTAAAAAGGTGGGTGTTATTCTAAATCCTATTGATACATTACCCAGAAAGAATAGATTAAGTGGAGAATACATCACCAACAAACAAAACTTTATTTCCATCCGCGATGGAAAGGATGCCAATAACTATGAGTTTTTTATTCACTTCGAAAAGAAAGAAGGCACTTGTACAGGTGAATTAAAAGGAACAATGAAGATGGCCAACGAAAACACAGGCATCTATAGCCAAGCGGGCGACCCTTGTATTATTGATTTCAACTTTGATGGCAACAATATTACCCTAAAGGAACAAGGTAGCTGCGGTAATAGAAGGGGTATGGAATGTTATTTTAATGACACATTTACCAAGAAGAAGAAAAGCACACTTTAGATATTAGTTATTAATGCGAATCAAGGGTTGAAACTAATAAAATGCTTTTATGGGTATTTAAGACAACAAAGAATGGTTACAGCAAGTCCTGAAAGGACTTTATACAGATGGTTTCGATGACTAACCCTATGAGGGCTTTAAGCCCTCATAGGGTTTTTGTTTTTTGGTTTTGGTTTTGATTATAGATGTGGTGAAAAACACCAACATCAGCAAGTAATATATAATTTCTGCTTAATAGAACATTAGCTAATGGGGAGCATGAACACTAGCTAATTTTCTTTTTTCCCGCCAATAACCCCCTTTTTTCAATATTTCTTTTGGTATGATGAATGTGTTGCCCAGTACCTTTGAAATCTAACAATAAGTACCTAGGAATACTTAACACATCGATTTGCTTTTTTCTTGCTCTTTCACCTGCATCCCACACTCTACAAGGGGCCTTGCAGCCATCCACACAGTTTATTTTTCAATTCATTTTTGTAGTTCTTTGGCTTATTACCTCTTTATTTCGCTTGTTTTAAAATATATATTGCCCCACGGAGAATATTTATCTCCCATAAATAATATATATCAACCCATATAAAATATA
>JANYEU010000009.1 GCA_025362915.1 Chitinophagaceae bacterium
CCTGAATGAAATTCCTTTTCACTTGATTTTTATTATCAATCAACTTAAAATCAGAATACTCAGATTGCTTAAAAATGTATTTTAGCCCACGGATAATATATTTCAACCCACATAAAATATTTATATCACACGCAAATTATATATCAACCCAAGGAGAATATGTTTCGCCCCAAACATATTTTATTTCAAGCCAAGAAGAATATATTTCAAGCCACATAAAATGTTTATATCATCACTAAAATATATTTCAACCCAAGGAGAATATTTTTTGCCCCAAACATATTATCTAGCAAATGGAATAAAGTTCTAGCTGCTTAAAAAAGTACTCGTAATCTTTTAAATGGGTTCTTAGGGTATATATTTGTAGGGGATGAAATATTGAAGAATTGTTGTTGATTGAAGATGCAACGGTACTTGGGGGAGCATTAAAAAAGGTATAAAACGAATACAATATGTAACTATATGGATTTACAAAACCGAAAATCTTTCTTAGAAATAAAAATCATTTGGAAAGATGATGAAATGGTTGAACTACAAGTAACTGCATCAGATGGAAATTATTTTGGTAAAACAGAGATTTATGACACAACTGAATCATTGTTGGACTTTACCAAAGAAATAGAAGGATTCCCTCTTGATTTCAATAAAAGTTTATTTTATGAAACTGGGAACAAAGATGGCTACGCTTATTTTTCTATGCATTTATACTGTCTTGATAATGCAGGACACATTGGAGTTGAAATAAATTTTGAAGAAAATGTTGCTTCCAATCAAATGCGAAAAATAAAGAATAAAATACGGATTGAAATTATTGTTGAGCCTGTGTTTATTGACTATTTCCAAAAGGAACTAACTCAACTTGCAAATAATCAGATGGGCGTTGCAACCCTATATGGCAGAGATAATATACTTGACTAAAGTATTGATATATCTAATGGCAAGAAATCACCCTCCCTGTTTCATTGCCCAAGAAAGGACTTATATAGGGAATGCCTAAATTCAATCCACGGAGTATTAACAACACACCCATGGTGGCGATGAAGAAGGGAACGAGCTTTCTGGTTTTATTGCGGAATGAAAGGGAGAGATAGGTTGTTCCGGCAAAATGGACAGCAAACATAAGGGGCAATGTGCCTGCGCCAAAAAGTACCATAAAGAGAATACTTCCTCCTATTGTTGTGCTACTAAGCGCACCTGCCAAAGCAAAGTAAACCATACCACAAGGCAATAACCCGTTTGTCATTCCCAATAAAAGAGAACTTAACGTAGAATGTTTGCCCCATAAATAGCGAATTGCGTTATGAAGAACGTCTGTAAACGATTGTATAAAAGGTGGTGTATAGGATGTTTTGAATAGCTTTTGAAAACCTACCACCAGCAGGATAATGCTTCCCAATATGATGGAACCCCATTGCTGAAAGCCCGCTATAAACAGATGCCGCCCCAATAGCCCGAAGAGTACACCCAGCAAAGTATAGGTAACAATGCGCCCCGCATGGTACAGAAAGATACTTACACCCTTTTTCGCTGATAAGAAATGCTGCACAGGCAATGCCATTGCCAATGGTCCACACATACCCACACAATGAAAGCTGCTGATAAGACCAAGAAGGAAGGCGGGAAGCAAATTGATAATTGACAATTGATAATTGATAATTGCGGTGTACATAATCTTCAAATTATCAATTGTCAATTAACAATTGTCAATTGCTTTTCGGTGTAGTAATGCTTATTATTTTCTTTCCAATCAATCTTTACGGTATAGTTTCCTTTTTTAAGTGTCTTTACACCTATCAACTGCTTGGCATCATTGTCTGTTGTCAATGTAAAATGCCTGTCATTTTCTATCTGCGAAGGACTATAAAAAAGGATGGTTCCCTTTACTAGATGCCCTTTCATTTCAGTAGGCAATTGGACTGTAATGCTAGCACCAGTTTCCGCAACAGTAGTCTTTCCACCAAGTACATTGGCGTTCTTGGTACCATCAATGATGTCCTGATACGAGATTTCATCTTTATAATACTCGGTACTGACCAAATCTACCGGTACCGAAAAACAACGATAGGTCATGTAAGACAACAACCCCGCAAAGGCGGCAAAAACGAGTAATAATTTGTTTCCGAAGTTCATGTTATTTAGTTATGAATTATGAGTTTTAAATTATGAAGTATGAAATCTGAATTAAAGGACTCATAACTCATATTTCATAACTCATAACTAATCTACCGGTCCTAAGAAGTTTGTACTAATTACATCAATACGGTTAGTTCCTTCGTAGAGACCTATTCTTATTTTTGTTTTTCTGTTGTGCAACATACCCTTTGGCAATACCACAAAGAAGTTACCTGCACTTTCGTCCTCCTTCTTAACAGGGATAATGGCAGAACCTATAATCCTTACCAGACCCTGATTGTCTTCCATGCGTAGGGTTAACGGTATTGCCTTAATGGTCTTGTTGGCAATCTTTATGTTGTACAGGTTGGAGATACTGTCCTTACCCACTTCCTGAAACAACATACCTGGCGTGCGCATAATGGTGGCATCAATATCTTTTCTAGTCATTAACAATGCCGTTAGTATGATGATAAGTGTAGCCAACAACCCTGTATAAAACTTCATCCTGATGGTATATTTCAATGGGGTACGGTCTGCGATATTGTTCTCAGACACATACCTTATCAATCCTAAAGGTCTGTTTGTTTTTTCCATCATGGTATTGCAGGCATCAATGCAGGCGGTACAGCCCACACATTCCATCTGCGTACCATTGCGGATATCAATACCGGTAGGGCAAACCTTCACACACTGAAAACAATCTATACAATCGCCCAAATCACTATGCTCTTGTTTGGTAAACTTGCCACGGGGTTCACCCCGGTAATGGTCGTAAGCCACTATCATGGAGTTTCTATCAAGCAATACACTTTGCAATCTTCCATAAGGACAAACCACCGTACAAACCTGCTCTCTAAAGAAGGCATAAACACCATAGAATACACCTGAAAATACCATGATGATGGAAAACCCTACAACATGATCACTGATAGGTTCTATAATTATCTTCCACAACTCTTTCATGCCGATGATATACGACAGAAAGAAATTGGCAATTATAAACGAGAGTAAGAAAAAGACTACGTGCTTCAATCCAACATTTAAAATCTTATTGGTAGTCCAAGGCGCATCCTTCAGTAACTTTTGTTGTGCGGCACCACCCAATATCAGGTACTCAACCTTACGGAAAAGCATTTCCATAAATACTGTCTGCGGACATATCCATCCACAAAATAACCTGCCAAAAGCAGCTGTAAACAGGATGATGAATACTACAAAGGTCACCATCGTCAATCCGAAGATAAAAAAGTCTTGCGGCCAGAATATTTTACCAAATATGATGAATTTGGCACTCGGAATATTGAATAAAAACAACGGTTGCCCGTTATATTCAATAAACGGCAGTGTGAAGAACACCAAGAAAAAGAACCAACTTACATACGTTCTATAGTTGTAGAAGTTTCCTTTAGGCTTTTGGGCAAACACCCACTTCCGTCCACCGCTTTTATCAACAGTAGCCAGCCTATCCCGGAAGGATTCCTCTTCTTGTATTTCCGTGTGCGTTACACTGTGATTCATTTTTTATTAGTTTATCTATCCAATTATTAAGATAATCTTGATAATAAGCTACCACTTATTTGAAGAAAGCTTAAGCTTATTGGCAATAAGTGACCACTTATTCGGAGAAAGCTTAAGCTTATTTACGATTGCATCTATCCTAAAACATCTCTAAATCACCTTAATCGAAAGAGCTTGTTGTGTGTGTGTTGTCTTTTTTTGTTTCATCTATCCAAAGAAATAGTACTAATTCTTCTTTGTTGAATCAGTTGCAGGTTTGCCAGCCGCACTTCCTTCTTCAACATATAAGGTGCCCTGAGCCGCTTTTCCACCGGGAGGATTGCTGCCATGCAAAGACTTTACGTAACTAGCCAACTGAGCAATCTGTACTGGGGAGAAATCATCCTTCCAGCTCTTCATACCTTTCTCTTGCCATCCGTATTTTATTGTTTTAAAAACATCCTTGATGCTACCACCGTGCAACCAATAATCATCGGTAAGGTTTGGCCCTACACTGCCACCACCCGTGGGCATGTGGCAAGCGGCACATATTGTTTCAAAGTTTTTCTTACCAGCAGCCAGACTTTCTGGGTCTGTTAATTGTTTCACGGTGCTTTCATCCACATTGCTAGCCGATTTTTCTAGATAGGCAGCTTTTTCTGCATCAGCCTTGGCTACCGAAATTTCATACTCTTCCTTGCTCAAAGGAGCAGATTTAGACACATGGTATTCCCACATATAAACCACTGCGAAAATGACACAGCAATAAAAACCGTACAACCACCATGGTGGCAAACGGTTATCCAACTCCCTGATGCCATCGTAATCATGCCCCAAATCCAAATTAGCCTCTTGTTGTATCGGTTTAAAGTTGTTAATCTTATCCCACCAATGAATTTTGGGAACTGATGGTGCACTTGAAGCTTCTACAACCAATGCTTTCTTTTCTGCAGCAATAAATGCTTTAAGCATATATAGCAATGATGCGATGATTAACACCTCCAACAGCACTACACTACTCAATAAATAGTAGGCAGTTTCTGAAATGCTTCCCAGTTGGCTAGCCAAGGTAACTTTAACTGCACTTGCGGTGGTATCTGATACGGCATTGTCTTGCGAGAAAACATTTACAGAGAATAACACAAAGAGAATGGTAAAAAACGTTGTAATGGCACTACCACTTTTCTCTTTTTTCTCCTTGTCCACTTTTACAAAAGCCGCTTCAATAACCAGCTTTGCCAAAATGCCAATCACTATTGCAAGACCAATTATGATGATTGCCAATAGCTCCACAAACGGATTTGACAAAGAAGAAGGCGGCTTGGGTCCATCGGCAGCCCATATACTGGAGACACTGCATAAAAGCAATCCAGTTGTAACCATACAGTTTTTCAATATCTTTTGCATATAACTTAATTAGAGGTTTAGAGGAATGTTTTTAATCTCATCAATCATTTTCTTATCTGCCTTCAAAGCCCAGATAAGCATGATGATAAAGAATGAACCGAAGATGGCAAAGGAGGCGATGCCGTAAGCACTTATGCTGCTAATCTTTTCGAGGTAATGAATAAATTTCATCTTATTAATAATTAATATTTTACAATTGACAGTTCTGTCAGCTTTGGGGCAACCTGTTATCACTTCAAACAGGTTGCTTACCTAAGCCAGATTCAGGGGGCATTAGTTACCTGGTATTGCTGCTTCGCCAGTAGTTTCTTGCTTAGGCGCAGCCTTAATATCCTTACCCAATCTTTGTAAATAAGCTATTAGTGCCACTATTTCTTTTTCCGGCTTAACAACCAATTTATCTGCTTTCAATCTGTTAGCAATTTCTGTTGCCTGCTTTTGCATATCCTTGTTGCATTGGTCTTCGTATCCTTCCGGATAAGGAACACCCAGCTTTCTCATTGCCCAAATCATTTTTGGTGTCTGAAAGGCGTTTATTTCATCTTCGTACAACCAACCATAAGATGGCATAATAGAACCTGGAGACATAGATTGAGGATCCATCATGTGGTTGTAATGCCAGCTATCGGGATACTTACCGCCTACCCTAGCCAAATCTGGCCCAGTTCTTTTTGAACCCCATTGAAAAGGATGATCATATACAAACTCACCTGCCTTGGAGTATTCGCCATAACGGGCTACCTCATCACGGAAAGGCCTTATCATTTGGGAGTGACATAGGTAGCAACCCTCACGTATGTAAATATCACGTCCATGCAATTCCAGTGGCGTATAAGGTTTTACACTGCTGATGGTAGGTATGTTTTCTTTTACCAAGAAGGTAGGCATCAATTCTATCAAACCACCAATGGCTACTGCAACAAGGCTTAGTACCAACATTTGCAATGGTCTTCTTTCAATCCATCTGTGCCAGTGTTCATTACTATGTGGCGTAATCACCTTTGGCAATGGAGCAGCTTCTGCAGCTTCATCAGGCACAAAACTTCCTTGTCTAATTGTTTTTATCAGGTTATAAGTCATGATAACCACACCAACTATATAAACAGCACCACCAACACTTCTAGCCACATACATTGGAAGTATATGTGTAACAGTTTCCAAAAATTGGAATTTCAATTGTCCTTCTGGTGTAAAGGTCTTCCACATCATGGCTTGCGTAAATCCAGCCCAATACAAGGGGATGGCATACAATACAATACCGATTGTACCCAACCAAAAGTGCGTTCCTGCCAGCTTTTTAGAATACAATGGCGTATTCCACATTTTAGGAATCAGGTAATACAATACACCAAACGTCATAAAACCATTCCAACCCAATGCACCAATGTGTACGTGCGCAATGGTCCAATCGGTAAAGTGAGAGATGGCATTTACATTCTTTAAACTCAATAGTGGCCCTTCAAAGGTTGCCATGCCATAGCAGGTTACAGCTACCACCAAGAACTTCAATACTGGTTCTTCTCTCACTTTATCCCATGCACCACGCAAAGTGAATAGACCATTCAGCATACCACCCCAGCTTGGCGCAATCAACATAATGGAGAACACAGTACCGAGAGATTGCGCCCAATCTGGCAAGGCAGTGTACAACAAATGGTGAGGGCCAGCCCAGATGTAAATAAATATCAACGCCCAAAAGTGGATGATAGATAACCTGTAAGAATACACAGGACGATTGGCAGCCTTTGGCAAGAAATAATACATCAAGCCCAAGTAAGGTGTAGTTAAAAAGAAAGCCACCGCATTATGCCCATACCACCATTGCACCAACGCATCTTGCACCCCTGCATACATACTGTAGCTCTTTAAAAAAGATATTGGAAGCTCCATAGAGTTCACGATGTGCAACATGGCAACCGTGACCCAGGTGGCGATATAAAACCAGATAGCCACATAAATGTGTGCCTCCCTACGTTTGATGATAGTACCAAACAGGTTGATACCAAACACCACCCAGATAAGTGTGATGGCAATATCAATAGGCCATTCCAGCTCGGCATATTCCTTACCAGACGTACATCCACCCCATAAAGTAAGGGCAGCAGCCACAATAATCAGTTGCCATCCCCAAAAGTGAATTTTACTAAGGGTATCACTAAACATCCTTGCCTTGCACAGGCGTTGAAGCGAATAATAGACACCCATAAAAATACCATTGCCCACAAAGGCAAAAATGACCGCATTGGTATGTACCGGTCTCATACGGCCAAAAGTGGTGGGTGCAAATCCCATACTTAGCGGTGGATAGTACATTTCTACGGCTATCCACAAGCCCGCAAGCATACCTACCAGCCCCCATACAAGTACTGCATAGGCAAACCATTTAACCGTTTTGTTGTCGTAATAAAATTTTTCTACTTGCATAGAGTCTCTGTTTGTTTTAATTATGATTCAATGATTTGAATGAAAGAAATGATTAGTTAGCTACCTTTTCATTATCCGAAGACATAGGCTTGTCATCGAATAAAATGCGTCGTGGCGGAGAGAAATCATCATCGAACTGCTTGTTTTTTACTCCCCACAAAAAGGCAACTAGAAAGGAAGCGGCCACGCTAATACTGGCAATAAGTAAAATGATTAATACCCCCATTGTTGTTGTTTTATTATGGGTCAAAAGTATTTTGCCGCGCTTGCGTGGGCAGTGACATTACTTAACCCAAAAACTGATTTTAATCATGTTTGTGGTAAAGGGTGTACCAAATGGAAGATGGGATGGGATTTATGAGATGCGATTTTGGATACTTCACTTGTAATGAAATAAATTACCCTTTCTTGAATGAAATAATTGTTGTCTCAATGTAAGCAGCATGCACAGAAGAATGGTTCTCTTTTGAATTAATCGCAATTATTAGCCCTTTATTTTAAAACTAACTTATTAAAACGTATTTTGCGTTAATTGAAATATTTGTAATGAATAAGATTCTTGTTTGTTTAAGCATATTTTTTCTTGGCACTACCCTGATAGGACAAACAATACTCAGCAGGGGGGATTTGGCAATTCTGGGTGTAAACTCCACCATCAGTCCATCCACACAAGATGAAATAAGTTTTGTATGCTTTCAGGATATTAAAAAAGGAACAGAAATACAACTAACTGATAACGGCTACGAAGCCTGCACCAAAGGCACATGGAGCAGTGCGGAAGGCGGGGCTAAACTTACCAGAACAGGCGCCACCATACCCGCAGGAACAGTAATGACCATGCGGGATGCTTACACATCGGGCAGTTCCATCCAATTTACCTATCCTGATGCTGATTGGACTTCTACCGATTTAGTACCAGGCGTGGTAACAGCCGCTTATATAAACCTAAACTCTAAGGGAGACCAGTTATACTTTGCTCAAAACGGCACTTGGACTAACCTGCCCAATTCTCCTTGCAAGGTTTCCAGTACGGCAGGAGGCAGCACCACATCGCCCAATGCCGACTATCCAGGTGTAAATGGAAGGATACTCTTTGGATTTTCTACCAGTGGTGGCTGGAAGTCCTTACAAAACTCCACTGGCGAATCTGGACTATATCCAAGTACAGACTGCTTTACAATGGCTTTATCAAGTGCCTCAAAATACAACAAATACACAGGCTTGCAAAGTGCTGCCACGCAAACAGAATGGTTGGCAAGGATAAGCAACCAAAGCAACTGGAGTGGTTATGCAACATCCAACGGATATTTTGCAGCAGCGCCAGACTTTCATTCCATGAAATTGAGCATCAATCCATTAGGGGCAGTGTCAAACCCTTCATGGACAAGTCCGAAGAACCTTATTTGCGCAGCAGATAATACAATAGATTTCAATTCTTTGATTAGTGGCACTCAAGGCGGCAGTTGGAGTGGTGTGGGTACATCAAGCAATGGACTCTTTAGTCCTTCGGGATTGAATGGAACTTATGGCATCACTTATTCTGTAAACTACAATTCGGGTACAACCATTTGTCAATTATCACAAACAGACACGGTACAGGTTGCCCAAAACATCATCCCTACCTTTAATCCTATCACTGTATTGCAAGGCGCTACTGCACCCGAACTCCCTACCAGTTCTACCAACTCCCCTCCTATCATCGGTACATGGGATGCTGCCATCAATACAGGCATCAAAGGGATTTCCAACTATACTTTTACACCCAACAATACACGCTGTAACAACATCGCAACCTTTGGGGTGGATGTGATAGACTCTGCATTGGCACCCGTAAGCATCTGTGTAAACAATCCTCTGTCCATTACTGGCGCATCAGATGCGGCAAATATCAACTGGTATAAAACAGGTACTGCCGCCCCCGTAAAAACAGCTTTACAAATACCCGCAACCACAGGTGTTACCGTTGCTGGTGATGGGATTAAGGGATCAGGCAGCAACCAATTGGGTTATCCGTTGGGGGTTGCGGTAGATAGCAAGGGCTATGTATATATAAGCGATTCTACCTACAACCAAGTAACCAAATGGGCACCCGGTGCCACTACAGGAACAGTAGCGGCAGGAGGCAATGGCTATGGCTTTGCCTTGAATCAGTTTAAACGACCATTGGCAATTTTTATAGATGCCAATGACTTCCTGTATGTGGTGGACTATAACGGTAGCAGGGTACTAAAGTTTCCACCCGGATCCACCAGTGCCACCAATGGTGTGGTGGTAGGGGGGGGCAACAATAGTGGATCAAAGACGAATCAATTGGACAATCCAACTGGCGTGTATGTGGATGCGGCAGGAAATGTATATGTATCTGAAGCGTCTAATTATCGTGTAGTGAAATGGCCGGCAGGTGCTACTACAGGTACAGAAATAATAAAGAATCCTAATGGGCTTTTTGGATTTTGGTTTCCTACAGGTCTATATGCCGCCGGCCCAGATTCTTTTTATGTTACGGACGGAAACCCCATATTGGGTGGCAGTGGTGGGGTTACGAAATTTCCTGTAAGTGGTAGCTCAACTGCCAACTACAACAATGGGGTATCATTAGGCAGTGGATTTTCTAACCCTGCATCCCCTTTTGTAGATACAAGGGGGAGTTTGTACATAACTGAATTCAATGGCAATGATGTGCTTGAATATAAGAATGGTTCGTTTGTGAAGGTAGCTGGTGGTACAACAGGTAGTGGAGCAAACCAACTAAACAGACCGAGTGGGCTATGGGTGGTAAATGGGGCAATTTATGTAGGGGATTATAACAATTTCCGTGTGCAGAAATGGGCACCCACCATCGATACCACACTTACACCAACCAAGGCAGGAAGCTATTATGCAGTGATGGCACGTTATTCTGGGGCATTGGACACCACCAATACCATTTTGGTCAGCGATTCTTCCAGTTCGGTAACCAATGCAAGTATCTGCCCTGCGGGTTCATATACCTTCAATGGAACCACTTATACAAAAGCAGGTAAATACAATGCCCACCTATCCAATAGTGGGGGCTGTGATAGTCTTGCCATATTGAACCTTACCCTAAAAGACACAACCTCATCTGTTACACGGGCAAGTATATGCAAAAGCAGTTCTTACACTTTTAACGGTACCACTTACAACAGTGCAGGAACTTATACGGCAAACCTTAAAAACAATGTAGGCTGCGACAGTACCGCAACACTAATCCTTTCAATAAAAGATACAGCCACTTCCAGCACTAATGCAAGCATCTGCGCTGGCAAGTCTTATACCTTCAATGGCAGCATATATACCATGGCGGGTACTTACTCCACAAACTTCAATCTTGCAGGCAGTTGCGATAGTGTGGCATATTTGGTATTGACAGTAAAGGATACCACTTCTTCCACTACCAAGGTTAGTATCTGCAAGGGAACTTCTTACACATTCAATGGAAGTAATTATTCAACCGCAGGTACATATCACTCCCTCCTTACCAATGCGGCAGGTTGCGACAGTACTGCTTATCTGGTGCTTACGGTAAAGGATACCACCTCTTCTACCACAAATGCCAGTATTTGCAAAGGAACTTCCTATACATTCAATGGAAGCAATTATTCAACCGCAGGTACATATTCTGCCATACTAATCAACGCGGCAGGATGCGATAGTACCGCTTATCTGGTATTGACTTTAAAGGATACCAATTCAACCACCAAGGCCAGTGTGTGCAAGGGAACTTCTTATATATTCAATGGGATCAGTTATTCAGCAGCAGGCACTTATGCTACAACGCACCTTACCAATGCAGCAGGTTGTGATAGTACGGCCTATCTAATACTTATCTTAAAGGATACCACTTCATCCATCACAAAAGATAGCATCTGCCCCAATGGTTCTTATACTTTCAATGGTAATAATTACACCCAGCCCGGCACCTATACCTCCCATTTCACCAATGCGGTTGGCTGCGACAGTATTGCGTATCTGGTGTTAAGTTATAAGGACACAACCTCTTCCATCACAAAGGCAAGTATCTGCCCCAACGGTTCTTATACCTTCAATGGTAGCAATTATACCCAAAAAGGCACTTATACCGCCTATCTCAAAAATAGCACAGGTTGCGATAGTGCGGCAGTGCTGATCCTTTCCTACAAAGACACAACCTCCTCCATTACCTGGGCGAGCATCTGCAAAGGAAGTTCCTACACATTCAATGGCAGCATGTACAATCAGGCGGGTACTTACAACACACATTTAACCAATAGCGTGGGTTGCGATAGTATTGCCGTACTTATACTTACAGCTAACGATACCACATCGTCCATATCAAACATCAGTATCTGCAAAGGGAATAGTTACACCTTCAATGGCAGCACTTACACACAAGCAGGCACTTATACCACGCATATCACCAAGAGTTCGGGATGTGATAGTTTAGCGGTTTTGGTATTAACGTTAAAAGATACCACCTCATCCATCACCAAATCCAGTATCTGCAAGGGCAATAGTTACTCATTCAATGGTATCAGTTACAATCAGGGAGGCACTTACACCATACACCTCACCAATAGTGCAGGATGCGATAGCTCGGCAATATTGGTTTTAACGTTATTAGATACCACTTCTTCTGTTACCAATGCCCGCATTTGCAATGGAACCACCTATACTTTCAATGGAACTACTTACAACTCAGCCGGTACTTACATCGCCCACCTCACCAATAGTATGGGTTGCGATAGTGCAGCCACACTTGTATTGTTAGTGGATGACCCAAACAAGTACCCACCTGGTGGTCCATCTGCGGTATGTAAGGGTGCCACCATTCAACTCACCAATATTACACCGGGCGGCAAATGGAGTAGCCTCTCCCCAACCATTGCTACAATAGATAGTATAACGGGGGTTCTTACGGGCATCAACACAGGTATCACTAAAATACAATACGAATTAAACGCCAGTTGTGGGCAACTGATTGATACAGGAAGCATCGCGGTGCTGGGTGTGAAACCCACCAGCGAAATACCATATCCCCAACCAGCCACTTGCATCAATCCGCAGTCTGGCTCGTTCTCCGTTATCATTACCGGTACTGAAAGTCCTTACGAGTTCTCTTACGATGGCAATAAATACAATTCAGCATCTTATGTCACCAACCTAGGTGTGGGCATTTATGCCGTAGCCATATACAATAGTGCCGATTGCTTTGTAGATTCTTTTTATAATATACATGTCCTTATTTCCACTGATGCCAGTTGCGATACCTTCTATGTGCCTACGGGTTTTGTACCCAACAGTACACTTGCATCCGGACACAACAACCTGTTGAAACCTTATGGTGGCAGCAGTTCTATCCAGTCGATGGTATTCAGGGTGTTTAACAGGGGAGGATACCTACTATTCGAAACCCACGACCAAAACAGTGGATGGGATGGAACCATCAACGGCACCCTACAAAATGCAGGCGCCTATATATGGTCGCTCGAATACATACCCAAAGATGGCAAGAGGCGGTATGCAAAAGGTGCAAGTGTATTGTTGAGGTAGCCATTATCTCCCCTGTGATGTTACAATGAAGTATCTGTGATGTTACAATGAAGTATCTGCGATGTTACAGCAAAGTATCTGCGATGTAACAACGAGGAATTTGAAATTAATAAAAATACACTTCTGGCAGTTCCATTTAGCCCATAAATCCTCATTTTTGATACTTAGTATTTTTAAATAAAAATAGAAAAATCCCAATATAGTATTTCCATCCTCCAACTAAAAGTACTAATCAAGTACTGCACCCATTAGCCAGCGAATCATCGCACTAACAATAATTTGTCTATTCATTTTGTATGTTATTAATAATGAAAATTTAATTGAGATTAAATAGTTTTAAAAAATATTTTCCTATTATTTTTGTGGACTAATAAAAACCACTATGTTTGCACCATCAAATTACAAATGGATAGAAACAAGTACATATTATCATTCTCCCCTTTCAACACCTGCTGCTGTTGTTGTTAAATCCTTCCCCCCTTTTCTGAAGGCATTCCACTCGTTTCATCATACTACCTCATTTCAAAAAATTTTATAAAATGACTACTCAATCATTTGTACCAACCGCTACAATATCTACTAAAGTTTATAACTACGGATACTATCCATTACTTAAGGGAGACATCGCCCCCCTGATCCATTTTAACCGTGAGTCATTTATATCTGTGCAGCATTACCTCGATTTGCAACAACCATTGGTCATTGCGTTTTACGATGGTAACATGAACAATGTAACTTCCTTAAATGTTTTGGCAAACTTGCAGGCGCAAGTACTGGAAAACGGTGGTAACCTGATAGTGATTACCAACAACACCACAAGGGCATTCAGAAAAAATCTTTCGCAACTAAACAACCTGACCGTGTTCTTTGATGCCGACAATGAGATAGCTGAAAAGTTTGGTTTGTTTGATTGATGATGCAAACCCATTGTCCAATTGGCTTTCGGGCATCAATGATACAAATACCCCCTTGCCGGCCCTATATCTTATTGCGCCCGATAGGCAGATTGCCTTTCATTATATAGATTATCAATTCAACCTATTTGGTAAGGAAACATTGCCCAAGGCAATTGTAGAAAGTTTGCTGGATACGGTAAGTACCTTGGCAATATCCTACAGCTACCTTAGCAAATGGAGTAAAAGGCTTGTTTCCTAAGGCTGCATACCTGCGGTACCCAATCAATTATTTATAACAGACTTTTAAGGGGAAATTAATTATGAAATATAATTTTCTAGCCTTTTCCATACCCTTTTTTGTGCTCCTTATCTTTTTGGAATACACGATTACCAAGAAAAGGAAGCTCACGGGATTTAAATTACATGGAGTTATTGCAAACCTCAGTGTAGGTATTGCAGAACGCTTATTAGATGTATATGCTAGCGCAATGTTCTATTTTGTATATGACTTATTGCAGAAAAGGTATGGGCTGTTTAAAATAAACCCTACTCCCCTACTTTGGTTATCGTTACTTATCTGCACAGATTTTATCTGGTATTGGTATCATCGGTTAGCACACGAAATCAATGTGTTATGGGCAATACATATAGTGCATCATCAAAGTGAGGAATACAATTTTACAGTATCGGCAAGGATAACAGTGTTGCAGGCATTTTTAAGGGGCGGCTTCTGGTGCGTATTACCCCTTATAGGTTTTCCGGCACAGATGATTACCGGAATGCTGTTGGTACACGGGCTTTATCCCTTCTTTATACACACCCAATTGATAGGCAAATTAGGTATATTGGAATATCTATTTGTAACGCCATCACACCATAGGGTACACCATGCCAGCAATGAACAATATCTGGACAAAAACTATGGCGATGTATTGATTATCTGGGATAAACTCTTTGGCACTTTCCAACGAGAAGAAGATGAAACCGTAATAGTATATGGGCTTACCAAGCCACTGAATACATATAGTTTTTTATGGCAGCATTTTCATTATTTCATAGAGATAATAGTGGCGGCATCCAGACAACACACCTTAAAAGGCAAGCTACAAACGGTATTTGGCAAGCCCGAAACAATGGATCCTACAGCAAGAAAGGAAGCAGAAAGGATATTTAGGGTAAAACAAAGCAATGAAGCCATACAAAAGCCATTAAACACGTATGTGAAATGGCAGATAGGTATACTCTTAACCGCATTGTTTGTATTTATCCTGCTGGAAAAGAACTTGGGTACATTCATTTCTGTAGCGTTTGTATTACTGACGCTACTAACGCTGATAAACTGCGGCGCCATCATGGAGCAAAGGCAATGGGTGTTCAATCTGGAGTTTGCAAGGGCGTTTTTGGTGGCCTCATCACTCATTTATTTTACAAGTTTAAACGGTGTATTGGTTGTTGCACTCGTATTCATTACCATAATGGCAACCAGTTATAAATACTTGGAAAACAGGTATCTAAATCTGGTTTATAGATAACAAAAAAACACAGCTGCGTGGCCGAGTGGTTAGGTTAAGGTCTGCAAAACCTTTTACGGTGGTTCGATTCCACCCGCAGCGTCAGAAATGTTTTTTGAATTAATCACTATTTATTGGACTGTAAGTAAAATGTTCTTACATCTGCTCACTAAAAAAATAGACTAATAAAGAAAAACATTAGTACTTAACCTAAAAGGAGTCTTGTTAACCACCAGCATAAAGTCCTTACATTTAAAATGTATAAACATGAATTCTTCAAGAAGAAAAATGCCCAAGGGCATTCGGGTGGACTTTAGTATTAATCAATTTCCACTCCCCCATCGTTGCTGTTGTTGCTAAGCAATTAATACGTTGTAAGTATTAGGTTGCAAGTACAGTATATATTTCTCCTTGCTGGTTAAATATTCTGTACGCTCTAACTACTGCTATGCCTGATACTTTCCAACCAAACGATATTATCAATCATTCATTCGTAAACCTAACGGCAACTGTGTAATTACTACGCAGGTTTCCGGTGGTTGGTTAACTGTGTATGTTACCAGTTGCTATTAGGTATACCATTTAATTCATTGCAACCGTAGTTCGTTATACTACGCCATGCTTTTTTCAACTGTCCCTCTCCACTACTTTCTGGGATTTATCTTATGATTGACATAAGAGGGTAATACTATACCCAAACAGGCGTAGCTATGCACAAATAGTCCACAAATTAAATAGACATAAATAAAAAGAACATGAATCGAACAAACATTTACACACAACTTCTCATAGGCATTCTCCTCACTATACTCACAACGGGAGCTTATGCCCAAAACAATAACCTATCGCTTAATGGCAAGGTGATAGATGCCAAATACAAATTCCCATTGGCGGGTGCTACCATACACATAAAGGGTACCACCCACGAAGTGGTGACAGATTTAAAGGGCGGCTTCCAATTTGTAACCGGGCAAAAAGTACCCGTAACCTATATAGTTAGTTACGTAGGTTATGAAACTGAAGAAGTATTGGTTACAGAGGCAACGCCCATTACCATAACCCTTAAAGAAGCTGCCAACCAATTGAATGATGTGGTTGTGATAGGTTACGGTACTCAAAAACGCAAGGATGTTACCGGTTCAGTGGCATCTGTGCCAAAAGAAAACTTCAATCGTACAACGCCTTCTTTCGATAACCTATTGCAAGGGGCTGTTGCCGGTGTGGCTGTATCATCCAGTTCCGGGCAGCCAGGTGCTACCGCCAGTATCAGGATACGTGGAGGCAATTCATTGAGTTTTGGTAACGATCCATTGTATGTGATAGATGGTTTTATCTATTACAATGACAATAACTTGGTAAATCTGCCTACAACTTCAGGAACAACAGTATCCGGGGTATCGTCAAATGGTCTTGCAACCATCAATCCAAGCGATATTGAAACAATAGACATCCTAAAAGATGCTGCCGCCACTGCCATTTATGGTAGCCGCGGTGCCAACGGTGTGGTAATCATCACTACTAAAAAAGGTACAAAGGGTTCAAACAATGTTAGCTACAGTGCATCTTATGGAACACAGCAAGTAGATAAAAAGGTTGATGTATTGAATGGTAAACAATGGGCTAGCCTGTTTGATGATTTATATAAGGCAACGCCTACCATTCAGGCGGCACTTGCACCAAACAAAGCTTACATAGATTCATTGGCTGCGGCAGGTTTCAATCAGGACTGGGCAGGGGCAGCACTAAAATCCAACTCAACCCAAAACCATCAGTTGAGCATTTATGGAGGGGATGAGAAATCGAGGTACTCACTTTCTGGCAACTACTTTAATCAAGATGGCATTGTGTTAGGTACAGATTTCAAACGATATTCCGGAAGGTTCAACTATGAAAAGAATATATCAGCACGCCTAAAATTCAACTCAAGCATCTTTGGTAGCAGTACGGTTGAGGATAAGGTAACGGGCAGTTCTTTTAATGATCCTACAACCTACAGCAATGCTTTCTCCTCGCTGTATATAGCCAATCCATTGCAAACTGCTTTCAATAAGGATGGCAGCTACAACACCACCTTTCAACCCATATTAAACTCTACCACCAACATCATAAATACGGTATCTAAAACAGATAACCCATTGCAGGACATTGCATCTACCACTAACCAGACCAAGATAAACAGGGTTCTTGGTAACTTTTCTGCGGTCTATAAGATTATAGAGGGGCTTGAGTTTAAAACAACTGCCGGTGCAGACATCCTCAATACCAAGTTGAACTATTATGCGCCATCCTACACAAATGCAGGAAATGGTAGTGGCAAGACACCTGGTTATGGTTCTGTGGCAACAATAAGTTATTGGAGTTGGCTGAATGAAAACACATTGACTTACGATTTCAAGGTTAACAAAAACTATTTTAACCTATTGGCCGGTTACACAACGCAATACCAAAAGGTTGAAAACCTTATTGCCACTGCACAAACATTTATCTCTGATGGTACTGGATATAATAACCTTTCTTACGGTGCTGCCAGACCTGCCACCGGCACGGGCGAATCGTTGCAAACCCGTAATTCATGGTTGGGTCGTGCAAATTATTCATTCGATCATAAATATAACTTCTCCCTTTCTGGAAGATACGATGGGGCTTCTCCGCTAGGAACCAATAAGAAATGGGGCTTCTTCCCTGCCGTTGGCTTTTCTTGGAATGCATCGGACGAGGCTTTCCTGAAGAAATATGACAATACATTGAGTAACCTAAAAGTTAGGTTAAGTGCGGGTAGGGTAGGTAATTCAAACTTCCCAGCTTATGGTTCGCTGCAAACACTGGCCAGTTATGGTTATTACATAGGTACAGGGTCTAATGGAAACATTGGTTTGGCGCCGAACAGCCCTGCAAACCCAGACCTTTCTTGGGAAACAACCACACAATACAATGGGGGTGTGGATATAGGATTTCTTAAGAACAGAATAAGCCTTACTGCCGATGTGTATTATAAAAAGACGACTGATTTATATGTGAGTGGTGGCGGATTGATACCATTGTCCACAGGGTATTCCACTGTTGCCAAGAACATCGGTAGCTTGGAGAATAAAGGCTTGGAATTGACATTGACAACCGACAACATCAAGACCAAAGATTTCTCTTGGAAATCGACCATCATCTATGCCACCAACCAAAGTACCATACTTACCTTGGCCCTACACAATCATTCCAACCTACGGCACCTACTGGTCAGGTATCGCCGGTTATTGTTAAGGTTGGCTTGCCAGTTGGAACTTTTTGGGGTTATAGTACGGCAGGATTGCTGACTACCGCCGATGTTTATGGTGCAAACCCTGCCCCTAAACTCGCAGGCGTTTCGCAAGTGACAGGCGATAGAAAGTACTTACATGGAAACGGATTGACCGGTGCAACCATCAACGCTGCCGATAAGCATAGCCTTGGCAGTGCGCAACCTAAGTTTACTGCAAGCTTCAACAATACCCTTGTTTACAAAAAATTCGACCTTTCTTTTTCCTTCCAAGGGTCATTTGGCAACAAGATATTCAACCTGTTAGAGCAACAACTAGAAAAGACAACACCAAGTACAAACGTTTCTGCCTTTGCCTTGGATAGATGGGATTCCATTGCCAACCCTAAAGGAAAGTTCCAGAAGGTTACCAATTCTCCTGTAATGCAAGTGGAAGATACGTATGTGGAAGATGGTTTATACATACGTTTAAAGTCGCTAACACTGGGCTACAACTTCCCTACTGCCATAGCCGAAAAGATATTCGCCAAGCAAATACGCTTCTATGTATCTGCACAGAACCTTTTGACCATCACCAACTATAGGGGGCAGGATCCAGAAGCCAACTTCTACGATCAGAATAACCTAACTCCAGGTGTTGACTTGGGCGTGTATCCACGTTACAAAACATTCTTGGCAGGAATAAATGTCACCTTCTAATCCGTACCAAACCCTTATAGGGGCTAAAAGCCCTATGAGGGTTAGATAAAAAAACAATCATTTTAATCACTTAATCACACTCATAATGAATAAAATAATAATAGCATCCGCAATAGGTTTAGCAGCACTTGGCTTGTTTTCTTCGTGCAATAAACTGGATGAAAAGCCAGCAGGTCTGCTTACATCCAACAATTTCTATACAACACAATCAGAAGCCATTGCCGCCGTTACGGCAGTGTATAGCACCCTCACTACCGATCAGCTAAACGACTTCCCTTTTTACGGTCGTCAACTAAATCTGCTTGTAGATAACCCAAGTGACAATCAAGTGTATAGCCCTTCTAACACAAACCCTGACGTTCGGGCACTTGGAACGGCAACGTATGCCACACAGAACAGTAGGATACAAAAAATATACACACAGTTGTATTGGGGGATTAACAAGGCAAACATTGCCATAGATAAGATTGCAACCATACCTGCATCTGCCTTTGATGATGCCACACACTCCAAGGCAAACCTTATCAATGAGGCCAAGTTTATCCGTGCATTGGATTACTTTAACCTGATTCGTTTATATGGCCCTGTACCGTTGGTGCTACACGACATCACTTCATTGGATTTATCTACATTGAAAGTGAATAGAGCCCCAAAGGATTCGGTTTACAAGCAAATCATTTCCGATTTAACAGATGCCACTACCCTACCTACCACTTATGGAAGTGCCGATGTAGGCAGGGCAACAAGTGGTGCCGCACACGCCTTGCTTGCCAAGGTATATGTTACCCATCAGGATTGGACAACTGCCAAAACCGAATTGGAAAAGGTAATTACAGCAGGAACTGCGGGTTTCTCTGGGGCTAACTTTACAGGAAACTATGGGTACGATTTGTTCAGCAACTTTAGTGATGCTTTTCAGGCGGCTACCAAAAATGGCAAGGAACACATTTTCTCTGCACAGTTTAATGGTACCGTTGGTGGCTTCACCAGTAGCAATACCATCAGTTCTTTCACTTGGGCAACTTCTGCGTACACAGCAGATATACCTTCAGATGCCAGTGTGGTAGAAGGGCTATATAGCATTAACGACCAACGCCGTAGTGCAACTTTCTACGATTCATTATTTAATCAGTCAACAAAGAAATGGGTTAAATGGCCTCAGTATAATTTCTTAAAGTTTGTTGACCAAAGCACTGGCATTACCACTGCCCTTGCCAGCAACCAAGGTGCAAACAGCAAGCTTAACTTCCCCGTAATACGTTATGTAGAAGTATTGCTTTTGTATGCAGAAGTATTGAATGAACTAAATGGCGGCCCTACTCCAGATGCGTACAATGCCATCAATATTGTTAGGGGACGCGCTTTCAACACCTATACTGCTAATGGTAACTACACCAATCACGCTTTCGATTTGGCTGGACTAAACCAAGCAGATTTTCGCGATTCTGTCTTTACAGAGCGTAGAAGGGAGTTCATACAAGAGTCGCAACGCTGGTTCGATTTGGTACGCAGGACAGATAAAGGCCCGGGACAGTATTACCTGAATGCAGTGCATGCCATGCCTGGTAACCCTAAGGCAGCGGCTACTTTAAAGGATACCTTATTCCCGATACCACAGGTGGAAATTGATTTGTACGGAGGCACCAATGCAAACTTCACGCAGAACGCAGGATGGTAAACCCCAACCCCTAAAGGGGCTATGTACACCAACAACACTAAGTTGTTCTAAAAAATAGAAAATATGTTCTATGAAATAGGTTACAAGTTTCAGGATACCAGTTACCAATACTGGTATCTTGAAACTGGAAACCAGCAACCATAGACAATTTTTACAAACAAACGGATTTACGATAATCAGCGTCCAAGAAGCCCCTTAAGGGGGCAGGGGGCAATCAATTTAAGCAACAAATAAAACAATCAATATGTACAAAAAAGCAATTACGGTATCGGCATTTTTAGCCATGGGTGCAGCGGCACTACATGCACAGACACAGCCTTTTAATGGCATTATCGGCAAGACATGAAAGGACTCCAAGGCAGATTGGCCAGAACTTCCTAAGGCACCAAAGGGTGCGCCGAATGTAGTATGGATACTGTTGGATGATGTAGGCTTTGGGGCTTCCAGCACGTTTGGTGGATTGATACAGACGCCTACGTTTGACAGCCTTGCCAACAATGGTTTGCGCTATACCAACTTCCACACTTGCGCCATCTGTGCACCTACCCGTGCAGCGTTGTTGACGGGGCGGAATAGTGGTGCCGTACACGAAAGTGGCTTCTCGCACATTGGTGCATCAGCTGGCTTCCCCGGTTGGGATGGTCGTTTGCCTTCAACGGCAGGAACGATTGCCGAGGTATTGCGCGACAATGGTTATAACACTTTCGCCGTTGGTAAATATGGCGTTACACCCGATGAAGAAGCAACTGATGCTGGTCCTTTCGATCATTGGCCTACCGGAAAAGGCTTCGACCATTTCTTTGGTTTCCTGGGTTCACAGACAGATCAATACAAGCCTGACCTTGTGGAAGACCAAGCCCATGTAAAGCCTGATGGAAGGCACCTGAACGAGCAGATTACCGATAAGGCTATCACTTATATCGACCGTCAAAAGAAGGCTGCACCAAATAAACCATTCTTCTTGTATTATTCACCAGGGGCTGTTCATGCACCGCACCAAGTGAGTGCCGAATGGAGCAATTTGTATAAAGGAAAGTTTGATGCTGGTTGGGATGCTTATCGCGAAGCAACCTTCGAAAACCAAAAGAAATTGGGTGTAATACCTGCCAATGCGGTATTGCCAGCACGTAACCAAGATGTAAAGGCATGGGAAACCTTATCGCCAGAAGAGAAGAAACTATACGCCCGCTTTATGGAGGTATATGCTGGTTACCTAACCTATACCGATCATGAGATTGGGCTGGTAATCAATCACCTAAAAGAAATAAAGCAATTGGATAACACATTGATCTTCGTAATCATTGGTGATAATGGCGCTAGCAAAGAAGGTACTGACAATGGGGTGGTTGAGCGTTCGGCCTATGGCAAACAAGTAACGGCGCAACAGCATATTCAAGAAAACTTAGATAGGATTGGTGAAATTGGTACGGCATTGGGCAACGAAACAAACTATCCATTGGGCTGGGCTCAGGCTACCAACACACCTTTTAAACTATGGAAGCAGGATGCAAATGCAGAGGGTGGCACACACAATCCGTTGATTGTATTTTATCCTAAGGGCATAAAAGAAAAGGGTGGAATACGCAACCAATATGGGCATGTGATAGACGTATTGCCTACCACATTGGAGTTTATTGGCGGTAATATCCCCGCAGAGATACGTGGCATAAAACAACAGGAAGTGCAGGGAACCTCTTTGGCTTATTCGTTCGAAAATGCCGCCGCACCTTCCCGCCACACGCTTCAGCATTACTACATTTTTGGCAACCGATCCATCTATAAGGATGGTTGGAAGGCAGAGGCGGCGCACCACCCAGACTTTATAGACTTTGCAAAGTATCAATCGGCAGGGCAGCCAATACCTGACGGTGATTTTGAAAAAGATACATGGGAACTGTATAACCTGACCGAGGATTTTAGCGAGAACAATAACCTGGCAGCCAAGTACCCAGAGAAATTGGCAGAGTTGAAGAAGGTATTTGATGAGCAAGCCAAGAAAAATAACCTGTATCCTTTTATTGATTGGTCGGATGTGTTTAAGGGACGTACGCTAAAGGCAGGTACAAAGAATTTTTTAGAGGCTAGAAGTGAAAGGAAATAATGCTTTGCAATACAGATTGCCTCGTGGCTATCAATGACGTTCTTTGAGTTTGTATGTATGTTTAGAAAATCGGGGTGTCACCCTGAGCCTGTCGAAGGGTAGAAAATTGTACAATCTCATTAAAGGATATAAGTAAGTCGCTTGCCCTTCGACAGGCTCAGGGTAACAATCTTGTCGTTTGTTGGGATAGAACACTCGCAATGACGTTCTTTAGGTTCTAAATACATTTAATATAAAGTAGCTGATAATCATTATAAAATGATTATTAATAGAAATAGCTTAATTAATAAAAGAATGATTGCCAACATCATTACAAAGGAGATAAACGGCAGTCATTCCTTAAAAGTTCTTTACATAAAGCAGGCATTTTGCAAGGATGTTCACACGTCATTTGAAATGAAATAAATGATTTGCTGCCAGTGGGGTTTCCCCTTTGGGTCGAAAACGTTGATTTGCTGGCAGTGGGGTTCCTCCATGACAGCAAATGAACTGATTTGCTGCCAGTGGGGTTCCTCCATGGCAGCAAATCAGAGTTTTCGACCCAAAGGGGAAACCCCACTGGCAGCAAATTATTTTTTACGCCTGAAACAAGGTATTGGTTGGGCAATAAATAAGCAAAAAGAATACAACAGCCTCTACGTATGGAGGTAAAACACACGTAAAACACACAAATATGATAACACTTCAAGACATCATCATCATCAGTAAAAAGATATTGGTAGGCATCATCGCCACCATCGTTCCGTTGGTAATACTAGCAGGGGGACTCTTATTGATAACAAGATTTTTTCATTAATAAAACAAAAAAGAAATGGCACTGGACAACACACTATTAAAAAAGATAAGCAAGGACTTAGGCATAAGCCTCATTATCTACCTGCTACCGATATTGGCATTGGCATTGGTAGCCTACTTTCACTTTACGGGCGAAACACCTTGGCTTAATGCCCCAAAAACACAATCGGCAAATGCACCACACTTCCTGAAGTTCATAGAACCTAGTTTTCAAAACTTGAGCAAATGGGGCTTTTATGTAATCACCATCCTATTAGGCATCGTAGAATTTGCTTTTGGATTGTATGACAACAAATGGACAAAGAGCAAGCGGAAGATTGACATCGTTTGCTTGGTGGCACCAAAATTATTGTTGCCACCGGTAACGGGTTGGTTCACCCTGACCGTGTTGCCTTACCTGTTGCCACATTCGGCCAATATCTTTACGTGGGTACCTTTTTGGGGTGGCTTCTTCCTCATTGCCATCGCCGATGATTTGACGCAATATTGGTATCATCGCCTGCACCATCAGTTGCCTTTGTTGTGGCGTTTCCACCGCACGCACCATTCTGCGCCTTACATGGGCATGGCAATGGCAAGCAGGCAAAACTTCATCTATACCGTATTCTTTTCGCAGATATACCTTACTGCCACGCTCGTTTATCTGGGCTTGGGCTACTCGGCACTGTTTGTTGTGGTATTGAAATCATTGATTACCCTAGCCGCACACTCGAGCATTGCGTGGGATAAGCCGTTTTATAAATACAAGGCATTGCAACCTTTTGCTTGGGTATTGGAACGACTTATCTCCACCCCTGCCACCCACCATGCACATCACGCAGATACTACCGACGATGGCATAGGGCATTACAAAGGCAACTTTGGTAATATGTTTTTTATATGGGATGTGATATTTAAAACGGGCATCATCACCAGACAATTCCCTGCCGGTTATGGGTTAAAACATTACAAGCAAGAAGAGTGGTATGCACAGTTCCTGTGGCCGATATTCAAGTCGAAGAAGGAAGGCAGCGAGCTGGCAAAAGATGGTCCTGTAGTAGGCGATGAAGTGGAGGAGTATGAGGAGGAATTGAGGTTGGCGTAGGGACTAACCACAAGATACACAAAAATCCTTCACAAGGCACACAAGGATTATATAGTAGGTTATAATCCTTGTGTGTCTTATAAAGTAGTTAAAGGAGAATATTCTTAGATAGATATTTCTGAAATCTTGGGAATCGTGTGATTGTTTAGTAGGGTTTCTACCTTTTCAATAAATGGCTGGAGCGTTTGATGCTTGTTATTGGTAGCTAATAAAACAATGAACTTCAAATCGAATTTATGAATGCTTTGTTGATGAATAAGGTTTTTATCAATGGTAAGAAAGATGTCAAATCCATGGAAAGTAGCAAGCCCAAGCAACTCGCCATTCTTCTTTCCAAGCCATCCCAGGTCTTTGACAGTAAATATCTCGAAACCTTCGCCGAAATTATACTTCAATTTGGTAGGCAAGTTTTCATCAAGCAAAATTTTCATGCAATACTTTTTCTGAAGTCAATGTTTTACTTGCCATTTCTAATAAAAGAAGAGCCATCTCCTTTTTTACTGTTGGAAAGTTTTCTAGGAACTCATCCAAGGTTTCGCCTGTACTTATATAATCGAACAGGGATTGGATAGGCACCCTCGTTCCTGTGAACACAGGTGTTCCACCCATTATTTCTGGGTCAATGTTTACAGCTCCGTAATGAGAAATGGAAGTATTCATATAATAAAATTTAAAGTGCTAAAAGAAATTCCCTTTTTATAAGAAGATAAAGTAATAATAATAGATTCAATTATCAAGTGGCTCATTGAAGTCTGGTGACATAAAAGTTACTGTTCCTTTGGCAAATCCTGCGATAAGAGGCTTTTTCTTTTTTACCGTTACTTCTTCCTCTTCCATAAAGGTAACAACAACCTTGACCGGCTTTGACAAAGTGGGTTGTTCATCCAAAATGATATGCCCATTGTTGTACACACCGTTAATTTGAGTAAGCACTTTCTTATTTTTTATTATACAAATCTATGCTTTGTATTTCTTGTGGCTGAATTATTATTGAATCAATTAAAACAAACAAAAATGAAAAAGACAATCGTTGGCATTATCGCCTTGATAAGTATTTTAGGTTATAGTACACAATTAAATGCACAAACTATTCGCATTGCGGGTACAAGGTTGACCTATCCCTTGTTTCAAAAGTGGATAGATGAATATTCAAAGCAACATCCCGATGTGTATTTTATACTGAATAGTAAGCAACCTGCTGACAGTGTGGATATATCGATTGTGTCGCACATATTGGCATCAACTGATATAAAAGCAGGCAAGACTGCCATTACCGTGAGTAGATATGTACAACTTCCAGTGGTGAATAGTAGCCGGGCAAATGTTGCGGCATTGCAAGAAAAAGGGTTTAATGATGCCACTTTCAAGCAGGTATATTTTGGCGAGACGAGTACTAGCAGTATTGCTACCGATGCAGTTTTTACTGTTTATAAGCGCAAGCAAAATGCCTGCGCCTCTCAGTCATTCGCCAATCATTTTGGTAGCGAACAGAAAGATATCCAGAGTATTGGTGTAGTGGGTGATGATAAAGATTTATTAGCAGCCGTGAAGCAAGATGTAAATGGCATATCCTATAATAACCTAGGCTTTATTTATGATTTAAAGACCCGCAAACCAATAGACAGTATTGCCATAATACCCGTAGATTTCAATGAGAATGGAAAGATTGATGCCGATGAAAGGATATATGGCTCGCTGGATAATGTACTAACTTATGCAGAGAAAACAAACAGCCCGAAGCTACTAATTGAAGAAGTGCATGTATTGTACAACCAAAACAACCCTGATAAAGAAGTGGCTAATTTCTTGAAATGGGTTTTAATAAACGGTCAACAATACAACCATGAATATGGGTTTATTAATCTATTGAATGATACCCGGAAACAATCAATTGAAACAGTAAAGCAAGGGTTGGCGCAAAGGCAATAGAGGCTTCTAGTGTTAGAATAGGAAATACAACCGCATATAAGTCTATTAATATTTTAAAGTAATGTATATTACATTTCTCAATTAACGCACTTTTGCAACAAAGGATTAAAGAATGAATTTCATCAGAAAGATGTTAAGTTTGGTAATAATGGCAGTTATTGTGGGTAATGTATCTGCACAGATCCCTAATGCAAACAACCTTTCTTTTGATACAACTTCGGGCATCAAGAAGAAGAAACCAATCTGCTGTGAATCTAATCTTCCAAAGCGGTTTGGTGCAAAAACCGTGAGTACAATCAATCAATCAGAAAAAAATAAAACTACCAATCACGATGGAATGGTTTGGGTGCAGGGCGGTACGTTTATGATGGGCGGCGATAATAAACAAGCATCTCCCGATGAATACCCAAAGCACAAGGTAACGGTCAATGCTTTCTGGATAGATGTTACCGAAGTAACCAATGGGCAGTTTGCTGCTTTTGTAAATGCTACACATTATGTTACGATAGCAGAGCGTAAACCGGATTGGAACGAGATCAAGAAACAACTTCCTCCTGATACCCCAAAACCCGATGATAGCGTTTTAGTAGCTGCATCTTTGGTGTTTA
>JANYEU010000038.1 GCA_025362915.1 Chitinophagaceae bacterium
ATTGGCAGAAAACGACCTTGGATTGGAAGAAAAAAATAAAGTTTATACATTATCAATCAACAATAAAACAAATATTATGAGTGCAAATAAGGCAATTACTAATTACGAGAATCAAAAAGATGATGAAATTTTAACCACTGCTACGTCTGCCATTGCAGGATTGACAGCAAATGGGGACTTTACATTTACCACAGTCATAAGTAAAAAAAAGAGGCTGCCCCAGTTGGAGTAGCCTCTTTTTGTACTTATGACTTTCGACTTATGACTTTCAACTCTTGACTTTTAACTAAGTCTTACTCATAAATCAAATGCGTCAACACTCCATCCCTTAGTTTTGGCTCAAACCAAGTACTCTTTGGAGGCATCACATTGCCACTGTCGGCAATATCAAATAGTTGATTGATGGTAACGGGATATAAGCTAAACCCTACAGCCATATCGCCACTCTTCACTCGGTCTTCCAAGCCTTTCAATCCTCGGATACCGCCTACAAAATCTACCCTTGTATCTGTACGTGGGTCTTTGATGGCAAGAATTTCATCCAATATATTGTTTTGAAGGATGGTAACATCCAATATACCAATTGGATCTGTGGTATAAGTGCCTTCCTTGGCAGTCAATTTATACCAAACATTATCTATAAACATCCCAAACTCATGAAGGGTGGTTGGTTTGTAAGCTTCCATGCCAATTCTTTCTACCGTAAACTTTTGTTCTAGCGCAGCAAAGAATTCTTCCTTGGTCAACCCATTTAAGTCTTTTGCCAAACGGTTATAGTCCATGATGAACAACTGATTGGAAGGAAATAAGGTGGTTAGGAAATGATTGCTTCCTTCTGTTTTCTTATCGCCCAAGGCCTTGCGGACCTTTGCCGCCGATGCCGCCCTGTGGTGACCATCAGCTATATAAGTAAACGGCACCACCGTATCAAAAAGGTTGGTAATGCTGGCAATTGTCTTATCATCATTCACCAACCAGATACTATTCTGGATACCATCATCAGCCAAGAAATCATATACAGGCGTTTTGGTGGTCTTCCATTTATCTATCAACGCATCTATTTCCGCTACGTTCTTATACGCCAAGAAAACATTACCCGTCTGGGCGCCAGAAGTCTTGATATGGTTTATCCTGTCCAATTCCTTTTCAGGACGGGTAAACTCATGCTTCTTGATGATATCATTTTCATAATCATCCACACTGCTCACACACACCAAACCGGTTTGGCTACGGCCATTCATTATCAACTGATAGATATAATAGCAAGGCTTCTCTTCCCTGAACAATATCTTGTTGCGTATAAAAGTAGATAAGTTATCCTTTGCCTTTTCGTACACTTCAGGGCTATGGATATCTGTTTTTTCTGGCAGACTAACCTCGCTCTTGGTAATATGTAAAAATGAATTCGGATTGCCCTGTACTTCTATGCGTGCCTCTGCGCTGTTTAATACATCGTAAGGGCGGCTTGCTACCAACTTAGCCAACTGAACCTGTGGACGTAATGCTTTGAACGGTTTAATATTGCTCATAATGTTTTTAGTTGTACGTTATAAGTTGTACGCTATACGTCTTTGGATAGAGTCCGACATAAATTTATCAGACGTAATACCTAGAATGTAAAACGTATAACTTCTTAAATGCTTGCCGCGAAGCTCTTCATCAAATCTGTAAATGCCACCACACTTTCTAGTGGTAGTGCGTTATACATGCTCACCCTTACCCCTCCTACCGTGCGGTATCCCTTTACGCCAACCATTCCTTCCTTCTTGCAAAGATCCAAGAAAGGGGCTTCCAGGGTATTGTCGTTTAGGAAAAACACTGCATTCATGCGGCTTCTATCCTCCACAGCTATTTTACAGTTAAAGACAGGAAGGCTATCGATAGTGCTGTATAATAAAGAAGATTTCTCTATGCTGCTACGTTCCATCTCTGCCAAACCGCCGCTTGCTTTTATCCACTTAAGAGTAAGTAAGGCAACATACACGGCAAATACCGGCGGTGTATTCATCAAAGAACCAGCTTCTATATGCTTTTGGTAATCCATTATGTTGGGGATGGGTCTTTTTATCTTACCCAAAATCTCTTTCTTCACCACCAATACATTTACACCCGCTGCCCCCATGTTCTTTTGGGCACCCGCATAGATGATCGAGTATTTGCTAAAGTCCATTTGTCTGCTGAATATGTCGCTACTCATATCGGCTATCAATGGCACAGAAACATCGGGCGCAGTAAAATACTGTGTGCCTTCCACCGTATTGTTAGAGGTAATGTGTAAGTATTTGGCAGTTGTCGGAACAGTAAATCCCTTATTGATATAAGTATATCCCTTGTCTTTGGAAGAAGCCACAACAAGTGCTTTCCCAAACAACGAAGCTTCCTTTATTGCCTTGCTTCCCCACACGCCATCATCGCAATAAGCGGCTGTTTCGTCGGCATCCAGCAGGTTCATCGGTATCTGCATAAATTGTGTCGTAGCCCCACCGTGTAAGAATAGTACATCGTAGCTATCATCCAGTTGCATCAATTCTTTCACCAAAGCCCTCGCCTCTTCCATGACTCCCGTAAAGAAAGGTGTTCGGTGACCAATTTCCAAAATAGATAGCCCGCTATTGTTAAATTCAACAATAGCTTCGGCTGCCTGCTGCATCACGATTTGCGGCAGGATAGAAGGTCCCGAATTAAAATTATGTTTCTTCATTTGAATACTTTCGGGGCGCAAGGTAAATAAATACCCCCAAAGGAGTGATGAGAGTTTTTATGATGTAGGCTTTATTAAACAATTTAAGGGTTGTTTTTTCTTAAATCAAGTTAGGTTCAGATACTTTTTTTCTTTTTTTATGATTAATTAATGCTTCAATTACATGAATTCTATTAATAATTCTTGATTAAATTGTTTATCAGAAAAAAATCTAGAAATAATAATAGTTCAAAAGAACCGTAGGGAAGATACCTAACAAGATAATGATTGCAGCCAGAATAATCAGTCCTAGTTTAAAGCCACCAGTGATTGGGGTGTTTGTAGCGGCAATACCTTCCTTAAAATACATGGCTTGTATTACCTTGAAATAATAATACACACTCACTGCCGCAAAGAGAACGGCGATAATTACCAAGCTTAATGAACCGCCACCTTTGATGGCGGAAGCCAACATATAATACTTGGCAAAGAAGCCAGCCGTAAGCGGAATGCCCGATAAAGACAAGAAGAAGACTGTGTTTGTGAATGCCAAAACTGGTTGAGATTTGGATAAGCCATTATAACCATCCAAGGAATAATCTTCCATCTTGGTAAGGATAGAGAAGATGCCGATAGTAGCAAAGCTATAAGCGGCAGTATATAACAAGATACCATCCTTGGTGAAATCGTTGGTGCTGTACAATGCAAACAACATAAAACCCGCTTGCGCAATACTACTATAAGCCAACATCCGCTTAACGCTTTGCTGAAAAACAGCGGTGATATTACCTATGAATAAGGTAAGAACAATTATTACGTATAAGATAAGCGTCCAAGCTGGTCCGGGACCAAAGTCGGCAGACTTGGCTGCAAACAATTTGATGAAAGCAAAGAACCCGGCAGCTTTTACAATCGTAGCCATAAAGGAAGTGAACACACTTGGTGCGCCATCATAAACATCTGGTGCCCAGAAATGGAAAGGTGCAGCAGAAACCTTGAAACACATGGAAATATACAATAACACCAAACCAACTGGAGCCAAGATACCTGCACTGCTAAATCCCCCAATTGTGGCAGCTTTTATGGAAGTAGATTGTAAACCGAAACTACCGGTAGCACCATAAATCAGGGTAATACCCATCAATAGGATACCTGTAGAGAATGACCCCATCAAGAAGTATTTCAAGGAAGCCTCATTGCTTTTTAAGTTCTTTTTATCAGAGCCAGTGAGGATATATAAAGGAATTGAAAGGATTTCTATACCGATGAAGAACATCAATAATCCATTGAAAGAAGTGAGGATGGTAACGCCACACAGCACAAAGAAAATCAATGCGAAGTATTCTGCCACATCGGAACCTACACGTTCAATATCGCTTCCGCTAAGGATAAAGTAGATAAGCGTAGCAATGAAGATGATGGTATTGAAGAAAAGACCTGTTCTATCGAAAGACAATAAACCTTTGCTATCAATATCGATGGTGTACACACCATAGAATTGGAATAGATTACCAATAATCAACACCAACAACGCAGCAATAGCTACCCATTTGATAGCTGATTTGTTTTTGAGTAAGATGCCACTAAACATCATTACCACACCACATAAAGCTGAAAGAATAATTGCGTTCATATATAAAGTTATACCACTGATTAAATGATTTGAATGATAATAATGATTGATTTCCTTGATTAGAAAAGATACCAAAATTCAAAACAAACCAATTTCCTTTGGCTATTAATACCCTTTACCAATAGATTAAGGATGGATATGCTTCGTTAAATCAATCATTGGTTGTGGATATACACCCAAACCAATAATTACCAATACTAATATTATCAATACAAACTGAACATTGCCTTTTATCTCCAAAGCGTTTTGGGTAGCAGGAACTGTTTGTCCGTAGAATATCTTTTGAACCATACTCAGGGTATAAACCGCACCCAGTATAATGCTGATACCAGCAACACCGGCAATCCAGCAGTTATATTGAAACAATCCATTGAACATTAAGAATTCGCCTACAAAAGCATTGGTTAATGGAAGTGCTACGTTTGCAAAAGCCAATACAACCAATAAGATTGCCAATACTGGTGCTTTCTGTGCCAAGCCACCCAATTCACTAAACTTACGGGTGCCTAGTTTTTGTTCGATAGCATCGGCAACTATCCACAAGCCAATAACGTTAATACCATGGTTGAACATTTGAATCATTACGCCGTTCCAACCAATTGTTTTCATGGAAAAAAGACCAGCACTCATTAAACCAATGTGCGCAATGGAAGAGTAGGCCACCAAACGTTTTACATCATCCTGCTTGATAGCAACTAATGAAGCGTAAATCATTCCAATAACACTAGCTATGATAATG
>JANYEU010000052.1 GCA_025362915.1 Chitinophagaceae bacterium
TACAAGTGTATGCCATATTTCGCCCGCATTGGCCTTTATGTAATAATAATCTGCATCTTCATTTATCAGTTCAATACCTTTCAATTCATTTTTTAGTACAAGCCCTTGCACATCTTTGGTTAATAAAATATTGCTTCCTCCACCCAATATAAATAAAGGGGCAACGGTATTTGATGTAGCAAGGTCTTTCCGGTATTGCAATGCCTCCTCCAACTCATCAATAGTACTAAAACCCGTAAAGTACTGTGCGTTTGCATCAATCCCAAATGTATTATATGCCTTTAAAGAAAAGTTTTGCTGAACTTGCATGTGGCAAAATAAAGTATTATGAAGCAACAATCAACACTAAAAGATTAGTAGTATGAACCGAATGAAAAGAAGAATTTATAATTACAAAGCCAATTTAAGGTTATAGTCTGGCTCATTAAGATTATGTAGACAATAAAAATTGAATAATCTAAACCAGAGCCTTTACTTTGCACCCGATGATTAAACAACTACATTCTGTTGCCATCCTGATTATGGCAATTGTTTTTCTGAGCAGTTGCAATGCCCTCAGAAACATCACGGCCAAGGATGGTTCAGGTACAGCAAAGGTGAAAAAAGTACACCCATCAAACAACCTAACCTTCATGGAAGATATTGAAATGCTGCCAGGCGGTGTGGTTGTAACCCGACATAAAACAAGTGGTATTGATTCAAAAGGACTCACCTATCATTACTCTGAAAAAGGAGGAACAAGTATTGATGATGCCAACTGGTTACAATATAAGTATGCCATCATTACAAATACCGAGGTGGAGAACCTTACCAATGTGCCGCTACTTCAAAAGATAGATGAATGGTGGGGAACGAAATATTGCATTGGAGGTGAGACAAAAGATTGTACCGATTGTTCTGGTTTCTCGGGTGTTATCTTTAGAGAAGTGTATAATATTCAACTTCCTAGAACTGCAAGCGATCAATATGCATCATGTGATAAGATAGATGTTACTGATTTGAAAGAAGGCGATCTTGTTTTCTTTCATACTGTCAGAAGGCAGGTCTCACACGTTGGGGTATATATAGGTAACAACAAGTTTGTGCATGCTTCTACCAGTGAAGGTGTAACCATCAGCGACCTGAATGATACATATTGGCAACCACGTTTTATTGCCGCAGGAAGAGTCAGAAAAGGATAGACACTAATTATGAGTTATGAATTATGAGTTATGAAATCATCTTCACATAAGCTTAACTCATAATTCATAACTCATAATTCATAACTAAATACGTGCTTTCAATCAATCTAAACGACCTTCGTTTCTATAGTTACCATGGTTTATATGAACATGAGCGCATTAATGGCAACTCATTTATTGTGAATGCTTCCATCAAGTATATTCCTGATGGTTTAATTGTTGCTATCAATCAAACCATTGATTACGTAAGTATCTATGAATTGATAAAACAAAGAATGGATATTGCCACTCCCCTACTGGAAACGATTGTAATGGAGATGGCAAATGAAATACTTAATCAATACCAACAGGTTATAGAAGTAGAAATATCACTCACAAAAGAAAAGCCACCAATAACACATTTTGAAGGCTCGGTTGGAGTAAGTTATTTATTAAAAAGATAATAAAAAGACATTCATTATGAAATATATAGTTTTTATTCTTATTCTAATAGTTGGAAGCAAATCTGTAAAGGCCCAGGACATACCTGTATTGCTTAAGGTAGCAGAAAACTATGAACGGGATTTGAAAGAGACAGATGCATTGAACCAATACAAATTAGTACTTGCCAATGACCCAAACAATATAAGGGCATTGGTAAAAACTGCCGAGATTAGCTGTGCCATTGGCGGAAGAACTGATAATAAAAACGAAAAAAGATTGCAGTACGAAACTGCCATGTCGTTTGCAAAACGTGCTTATGCGGCAGATAGCAATAGTGCCGATGCCAACTATGCAATGGCAATGGTTGCTGGAAAGATGACGGAGATAGAACCTGAAACCAAAAAAAAGATTGCTTTTGTGATAGATATCAAGACCTATGCAAACAGGGCTTTGGCCATTAACCCAAACCATGCGAGGGCTAACTTTGTGGAAGGGATGTGGCATTATCAGATGGTGACACTGAATAGCGTGAAACGTACTGCCGCCAAGTTGATGAATAGTGGTTTGCCAGAATCAAGCTTGGATAGTGCAACGGTATATCTGGAGAAAAGCAGACAACTGGATCCATATTATGTATTGTGTTATTACTACCTGAACAAAGCATATAAAGAGGATGGCAAACCAACCAAGCAAATAGAGATATTGGGCAAGATGGTGAAACTACCAACAAGAACTGTTGATGATGCGCCCATGAAGGCAGAGGCCGCAAAAGAATTGGCAGAACTACAATAATACTCAGGAGGGTTAACCACTAAGTACACAATGTTTTTCACAAAGAAACACAAGGGGCACTGGTAGATATTTGGGTTAAACAAATCATTTTAATACTGAGTTTCTTTTTATTTGTGAATCTTTGAGTCTTCGCGCCTTAGTGGCAAAAATTTTTATTATGAACGAAATGACAGTTACCATAGTTGGCGTGGGTCTAATCAGTGGGTCTTTTGCATTAGGCTTGCGGGATAATGGTTTCGCCAAACACATTATTGGTGTTAGCAGAACAGAAGCAAGTGGTAAACGGGCTATACAACTAGGCATTATTGACGAGGTTTTACCACTACTTGATGCCATTAAAAAGAGTGACTTTATATACGTTGCCATCCCGGTGGATGCAACCATTCCGGTGCTGCAAACCATTTTGGATAATATTACCGACAAACAGTTTGTTGCCGATGCTGGCTCTACCAAATACGCTATGTGTAAGGCAGTGGAAGCTCACCCGATGCGGCATCGTTTTGTGGCTACGCATCCTATGTGGGGAACAGAATATAGTGGACCAGAAGCTGCTGTGAGGGATGCTTTTAAGGGACGTGCCTGTGTTATCTGCGAGAAAGACAAAAGCGATAAGGATATTGTGGATACGATAGAAACCATCTACAAAACATTTGGCATGAACATGATCTACATGGATGCTGATGCCCACGATATGCACGCGGCATACATTAGTCATATATCGCACATTACTTCTTTTGCGTTGGCCAATACGGTTTTGGAAAAAGAAAAGGAAGAGAATACCATCTTCGAATTGGCTGGTGGTGGTTTTGAAAGTACTGTCCGTTTGGCCAAGAGTAGCCCTGCCATGTGGGCGCCCATCTTTATGCAGAACAGGGAGAATGTACTGGACGTATTGAATGAACACATTACCCAGTTACGCAAGTTCAAGGCTTGCTTGGAGAAAGAAAACCTAGAATACCTTGAAGAATTAATGGTTAATGCAAATAAGATTAAAAGGATACTTAAATAGTTGACCGAAACACCGACGTACCGTTAACCGCCATCGGCAATTTCGGTTAACGGTACATCGGTCATCGGTCAACGCTTCTACTGCACATTCACTACCTTATCCTTTGGGTATTTAATGCTGTAAGTAAATTTGAATTTCTTACTTTCTCCTGCGGCAATACTCACCAACCAATTCAAGATACCATTATCGCTATTTACGTTAGCCCCTCCAGCACTAATCATTTCCACTTCAATATCCTTGTTCGTACTCAACGGGAATTGGTCTTTCAAATCCAGGTTAATAGCCTCGTTCTTATTATTCTTCACCGTTATCTCGTAAGTAAACTTCTGTAGTTTATTGGTTCCCAAAAACTTCACACTGCTATAATCAACCAGCTTATCACGCTTCAGTGCCACTCTTTTATCCTTTCCTAGTGTTAGGCTCAACGTATCGTTTGTAGCATTCGGGTCTATATAAGTTTTGCCGGTATAAGTTCCTTCCAGTATCACATTAGCTTCTCCGGGTAGTAGGTTTAGTTTCTCCCAATCCAGTACTTCAGCAATTATGTACGCATCCTTATCAAGTTTCGGTATTGCATAGTGTTTGTAGGTTGCAGGAACCTGATATGTTTTCAAAACAGCGGTTTGTTTCTTGCCGTTTGTAGGAATATCATACAATACATCAATATCAAACGTAACATTTAAGGTATTATCAGATACTGAAACATATTCTTCTAGCTTTTTTGCATTTGGACTCGCAGCATTACCAACACTCACCTCATCCAAAGATTGTTCTCTTACAGCCATTGCTTTGTCAGTTATAGAACTTGCTTTTAGCATCATACCGCTATAAACACGAGGATACACATATCCCAGAAACCAAGGGTTGATAGTAGGTGCCGTTCCCGATTGTCCAGGCGTTGCAGTAGCCAATGATAGCTTAACTTGTTTCCAATCTATCCCAGTTGACTGTGTTATGTTGGCCTTGTAAATTAGTTTAATTGGATTTTTTATATCATCAACCTTCAAATCATAAAAAGGATTCCAGCTTGCATTCAAGGCAATATAACTTACCTGAAAACTATATTTACCAGCGTCTGATACCTGCAATTGCAAAGTAATACGCCCACTTGTGGAAGTATTTTTACTCTTTTCTTCATTCAATTCGCTTTGAACCTTCTCCTTAATAAGTTTTAATTTATCCCTCTTATCTTCTAACTGTAACAATTCAGTTTCCAATTCAATTGATTTAGCTTTGTAATAATCCATAAATTTCATCAATTCAGTAACACTCAATCCTGTTTGTGTTCCCTTAATATCCTTATTCGCTTTTAATACATCCACCAATTGCGTAAAATTAGAAATCAACCAACTTTGCTTTATTACACTTTTATTTAATGATTCCAAAGAATCCTCCAACAATTTTATTCTTACCGTTTTTACAGGACTTGTCAAATAATTATTCCCAAATTCAGTCCCCAAAATAGTAATCCCGTCCGAAACCTTCACCTGAATACTATTCACATCAATACTATTTCCCAATTGGTCTATCACCAGTTCATTGCTACCGGTTTTCAGGTTTGCGGTAGCGGTATGCACCATTTCTGCGCCGCTTCTGTAAACCGTAACCGATTGTAAATGGGCGTTTACAATTGTTCTTTCATCGTTTGCAAAAGCCGTTGATACCACTAAAACTAACGCGGCAATAAGTATTCTTTTCATGAGTTTATTTTTTGTTTATTACTATTAGAGTAATAAAGGGCAGAATTACATAATAAAACCCAAACAAAAAGATAAAAGAATTACATCCCCTAAAAGGATGCCCTTATATTAACCTACTTCCCTATCACATTATTAAAAAAAGATTAAAAAAAACCTTTTTGCCATGAAATTTCAGCGCGATAACTTAAAAGGTTTCTTTTATGCAATAAATTTCAGTACGATAGGCAAAAAGGTGTCTTTTTGGCATAAAATTTCAGTGCGATGGCTAAAAAGGCTTCTTTTATGCTATAAATTTCAGTGCGATAGGCAATAAGAAACCTTTTAAGCTATAAATTTCAGCGCGATGCCTTAAAAGGTTTTTTTTAAGCTTTTTCGATGATGAAAGATGCATAAAATATTAAATAACTATCTATTTTTTTATAATTCACTCTTATCGCCTCCATAATCTTTGCGTCATTGCGAGGCACGAAGCAACCTTTTGCCAATAAATAAGGTTGCTTCGTGCCTCGCCATGACGTTCACTCGGTTGTACATTGATTAATATATATATAACCTAGATCATTTCTTTCATCATTAATTCAAACAAATCGTTTCAAAAAATGCTAAAACATTATCCCCACCCATTGTTCTTTTGTCGGCATCCCTTTACATTCGCCGTCCGATTATTAATTGTAGATGTAAGAGATATGAGTCAGTTTGAACAAATCATAGCAGGCAGAATGAACCTGAAAATAGCACAGGTGCAAGCAGTTTTGGCCTTATTTGCCGAAGGTGCCACCATCCCGTTTATAGCCCGTTACCGGAAAGATAAAACAGGGGCTTTGGATGAAGTGCAGATACAACAGATTCAGGATGAAATGAAAACCCTGACAGAATATGCCGAAAGGAAAGAATTTATTGTGAAAACCATCACGGAACAAGGCAAAATGACGGCGGAATTGCAAGCACGGATTGAGAGGGCAATCACCATCACCGACCTTGAAGATATTTATCTGCCTTATAAACCAAAACGCAAGACCAAGGCACAAACGGCAAGGGAAAACGGCTTGGAGCCATTGTCTGTATTGGTATTATCGCAGGTACAAACAGATTTGGAACAGGCAGCAGAGACCTACCTTAATGATAAGGTTTTAACGGTGGATGATGCCTTGCAGGGCGCAAGGGACATTATTGCGGAGCAAGTAAACGAGGATGCAACGGTGCGTGCCAAACTGAGAAAGTGTTTTGAGAACACTGCCACTTTTCAGAGTAAGGTACTGCCCGAGAAAGAAACGGAAGCCATTAAATATAAAGATTATTTCGAATTTAGCGAGCCGATACACAAAATTCCTTCGCATAGGATACTGGCCATATTGCGTGGCTTTCTGGAAGGGCATTTACGGATGAGCATTGCGCCGTTGGAAGAAGAAGCCATTGATTTGATAGAAAATATCTATATAAAAGAAAGCCTGAACAGCTCCGTAGAACAGGTGAAGAAGGCCATTAAAGATTCGTACAAAAGATTGTTGCATCCTAGTTTGGAGACAGAATTTAGGACTTCACTCAAGGCAAAAGCCGATGAAGAAGCCATAAATGTGTTTGCCGAAAACCTAAAACAGTTGTTATTGAGTGCGCCATTGGGAAGTAAACGTGTATTGGCAATAGACCCCGGTTATCGGACAGGTTGTAAGATAGTTTGCTTGGATGAGCAGGGGGCATTGTTGAAAACAAGTCTAATTTACATTCACGAGGGAAATAAGCAACTGGAAGCGGGTTATATCATCAAGGATTTGGTGTCGAAATACAATATAGAAACTTTTGCCATTGGCGATGGAACGGCGGGGAGGGAAACGGAACAGTTTATTAAATCGCTACAGCTAAACATTCCTATTTTCTTGGTGAATGAGGATGGAGCCAGCATTTATTCCGCTTCTGAAGTGGCGAGGGAAGAATTTCCTACAGAAGATATTACCGTGAGGGGCTCGGTGAGTATTGGACGGAGATTGATGGATCCGTTGGCTGAATTGGTAAAACTTGATCCGAAAAGTATTGGTGTGGGGCAATATCAACACGATGTAAACCAGAGCCGGCTAAAAGAAAAACTGGACCAGACCGTTGTGAGCTGTGTGAACCAAGTGGGTGTTAACCTGAACACTGCCAGTAAAAACCTGTTGAGTTATGTGAGTGGCATTGGCAATACCATTGCCGAAAACATCATCACCCACCGGAATGAGATTGGCAAGTTTACAAGTAGAGAACAATTGCTTAAAGTACCGCGTTTGGGCGGCAAGGCTTTTGAACAGTGTGCAGGTTTCTTGCGCATTAAAGAAGGAACTAATCCGCTGGATGCAAGTGCCGTGCACCCGGAAGCTTATCCGATTATAAAAAAGATTGCTGCCGACCTTAATGTGGATGTAAAGGAATTGGTGGGTAATGAAACGCTATTAAAAACCGTAGAACCCAAGAAATATGTTACCGAACAGATTGGGATATTAACCATTCAGGATGTATTGAAGGAGTTGAAGAAACCTGGTCTCGACCCAAGAAGTTCTTTGGAACAGTTTGAGTTTGCCGCCATTTATAAGATAGATGATGCCAAGGAAGGGATGATTGTGCCGGGCGTGGTAACCAACATCACCCGCTTTGGGGCTTTTGTAGATATAGGCGTAAAACAAGATGGATTGGTGCATGTGAGCGAGATTTCGCATACATTTATTACAGATCCTAACCAACTATTGAAGCTGAACGATAAGGTGATGGTAAAGATTACGGAAGTGGATATACCTAGGAAACGTATTGCCCTTTCCATCAAACAAACACAGGAAGCACCCGCAAAAAAAGGCAGCAACAGGCAATATAATAATGAAAGGGCAATGCCACAACAGCCTGTGGAAACTAATAATATAAACGATGCCTTATCGATGCTGAAGAAGAAGTTTGGGAAGTAGTGGTTAGTGGTTAGTGGTTAGTATGGCAGTGACAATTTCTTTCGAGAAGTTTAAGGGAAAACAAGGAATTATATAAGTTATAATGATAATTGTGTAACGTTTTTGGGCAAGACTAAGTGAACCTTTGTGTATTGAAATTAATCAATAAATAAAACTTAGTAACATGAAAAAAACATTCCTCGTAGCAGCAGCCATCATGCTCTCTACATTAGCTAGTCCCACACTAAAAGCTGCATTAGTGGTAAGTACAACTACTACTGCAACCTCAAGCGTACCGTCCGCCGATTTGGCAAAAGAAAACACACTTATAGCCCGTGTAAATGAAATAAAGGCTATGGACAAATCGAATCTGAGCCAATCTGATAGGAAGGGCTTACGAAAGGAGTTACGTTCAATAAAAACACAATTAAAATCAGTTAGTGGAGGAGGGGTTTACCTTTCTGTTGGAGCAATTATCATTATCATCTTAATATTAATCTTGATATTGTAATAATAAGGTGTAAAAAAGAAGGTATCAATAGGTTTAATAAGCCTATTGATACCTTCTTTTTGTATATTAAACCATTATTATTTCTTTACAAAAGGCAGCACCTTTTCCTCTCCTAGTGTTGTTTTAATATGCAGATAATATATTCCTGCTCCCAAACTACTTACAGGCAATGATGGGTTTGTAGCATCGCTTAACTGCACGGTTGTTATTATTTTGCCCAAATTATTTCCCAAACTTATAGTTGCAATATGATTTCCAATTATTGTTAACTTATCCATGGTTGGATTAGGATAAACAGATAAAGCCATAAGTCGAGCATCGTAAGTTGTCAGAGATGCAACATTACTATAACTCATGCTTCCCAATTTGTCTATTGATTTAATGCGATAATAGTTAATGCCAGTATTAGGAGAATTATCTATCAAGTCATAGTTGTTATTTCCTTTTCCTACAGCGGTTTTAGTACTTAAATCCGTGTAGGTTTTGCCATCCGTACTATGTTGGATAGTAAATGAACTTGTATTCAGTTCACCAATTGTCTGCCACAGGAGTTGTACTTGTCCGTTGGTTGCTTTTGCTTGCAAGGCTATACTTTTAATAGGTAAGTTTGTAATATCTATTGTATTACCATATAGAATAAGATTTGTAGCAATTGCATTGGTGGCCACTACATAATATTGTCCATTGCTTGTGGCAGTAAAAGTACTATCTCCCACTTTGGTTGATACCAGATTACCATCCTGATACCATTGGTAAGTATTATTTGAAGGTGTTCCTCCTACAGAAAAAGACAGTTGTGCACCATTTTGTAAGATAGGCACAATTGCCTGTGGACTATAAGTTTTAATAGAATCGGCAAAATTAGGCGCCGCCACAGCCTCCATACCTGCAAATGTAAATTGATTACCGTACAACCAAATCGCTCTCAATGTCGTCAAGCCAGTTAAGGTTGATGGAATAGAGCCAGAGAATTGATTGCCATTTAGCGATAGAACAATCAGACTTGACATATTTCCGAAGATATCTGGAAGACTACCACTTAATTGATTGTTCCATAAAGCAAGATTTACTAAGTTGGTTAAATATTTAAAAGACGTAGGAATACTTCCTGTTAATGAATTGTTGCTTAAAATCAAGTATTGAAGGTTTGTTAAGTAACCTATTGTATCTGGTATGCTGCCACTTAATTGATTGCCCCACAAATACAAAGATGTCAATGCCCCCAAATTACCTAATGGCTGCGGGATACCTCCAGTTAATGAATTGCTGTTTAAAATTAATATT
>JANYEU010000359.1 GCA_025362915.1 Chitinophagaceae bacterium
TAACAGTAAGTGTTACAAAGATAAGAAATACGGGTGTTGGCAAATTGGCCGCAATGGGAAGTGATCTGAAAGTGGCCATGACAGGATCACTTTTTACAGGAACACAACCGCTAACACCCACAGCATTACAAACATTGATAACCAATTTTACGGACGCCAAATCTACTGCCAAGTCGGGCGGTAACTTGGCAAAGCCTGCTTATGTTACTGCAACTGCTGCTTTGATAGAGGGTATTGTATTGTTTGCACCTTACGTAAGTAAGATTGCTAATGGAGATGTAGATATTTTGGCATTGACTCCGTTGCCTACAACGGCTAAAAAAGATTTTATGGCGTTGATATTGGCTGGTGCATTGGCTGCCGGATTGTTTTCCAAGAAAGGGATGATTGGTCAGTTTATCACCAATTGTACATCTTTTGGTCCCAAGGTTGGCTATTTTGCCATCATCTGCGAAGGCGGGGTATTGCCCGCAGGTGTTACCCTCGATAGAAAAGGGCAACTGAAAATACCGTTGGGATGTACGATGAATATCTTTTGCAGCAGCACTTCCTCCAAGAAAAAAACATTCAGTAACCTTACCCCAGGCGTTTCTTACTTCGTGTATTATATATTGACTTATGGTGCTGATACCGTTGGTTTTTTTGGTACACCATTGGAAGTTATTTGTAGTAATTAGGAATTGTATTAACACCTGACAGGTCTCCAAGACCTGTCGGGTGTTTTTTATTACACCAACCTCTTCACCAATCCCCTTAGTTTGGGCAGCACTTCTGCTTCGAACCAGAAATTTCGTGACTGCCATATATTATTTCGCGGCGATGGATGGGGGAGGGGGAAGTATTTGGGCAGATACACTTTAAAATGCTGTACGGTTGCCGTTACTGTTTCTGCTGCTTGCTCGCCCAGATAATAGTTTTGGGAATATTGCCCTATCAATAAAATCAGTTTTACATTGGGCATTTTCTCCAATAACGAATTGTGCCATAAGGGGGCGCATTCTGTTCTCGGTGGTAAATCTCCCGTCTTTCCAGCGCCGGGATAGCAGAAGCCCATCGGCACCAACGATATCTTTTCAGTATTATAAAATATTTCTTTGTCTATTCCCATCCATGTACGCAGGGTGTCGCCACTTTTATCATTCCATGGAATGCCTGTTTTATGAACGATACTCCCTGGAGCCTGCCCTATAATGATAATCTTACTATTTATTCCTGCCGACATTACTGGTTTTGCACCTAGTTCTAAATCTTTGTCGCACAACTTGCAGTTTTTTATTTGCGCTAATAATTCTTCCATATCCTGTTTAAAGTTTTCGAAAGTAGCCTTAATTAATGTTATAGGGCAATAGAATATCTTTAAAATAAATAAGCATTTCTTGTTTTTAGCAATCAACCCCTACTTTTGCCGCCTTAAATAAAATTAGTTATGGCAAATACAGCAGACATCAGCCGTGGAATGATATTGAAACTGGACGGCAGTTTGTACAGCGTAATAGAATTTGGCGAAAACAAGACAGCACGCTCTGCGGCTAAAGTTTGGGCTAAACTTAAAGGAGTGGATAATAAACGTAGTATTGAAAAAACTTGGAACAGCGGAGAAACAATCTTTCCTATCCGTGTAGAAAAAAGAACCCACCAATATCTATACAAAGATGAAACTGGTTACAATTTGATGAATACTGAAACGTATGAACAAATTGTTTTGGCAGATGAAATGATAGATGCCCCCCAATTTTTAAAGGATGGTAGCGAAGTTTTTGTATTTGTAAACACAGATACCGAGTTGCCAATTGGTGCAGAATTGCCAGAAAAGATAGTGGTAAGGATTACGTATGTAGAACCTGGTTTGCGTGGCGATACTGCCACACGTGCCTTGAAGCCGGCTACTGTAGAAACAGGTGCTACTGTAAATGTTCCTTTGTTTGTAGAAGATGGTGAATTGATACGCATTAATACCAAGACTGGTGAATATATAGAAAGGGTAAAGGAATAATTTATTGGTTTAAATTTATTTGATGGGATGGTTTTATAAACCTTCCCATCTTTTTTAAGGGTCTGAAGGAGGTTAAAAAGTAGTTGTTTAGTCTACGATTACGATTGTTTATAAATATTTACATATTAATCCGGTAATTAATTGCTACTTTGCTGCTCCTTTCTCAAAAAGGAAATAAGATTGCAACTGTTAATTAACCGTATATAAAACACACTTTTATGGATTTAAAACAGATTCACGAATTGATAAAGCTTATCAATAAAAGTAATATTGGCGAGATAAGCATAGAAGACAAAGATGGCAAGGTGACCATCAAGCAAAAAGAAGAGCCAGTAACCCAGTATGCTCCAGCCCCACTACCACAACAGGTGTATAATGTGGTAAGCCCTTCGGCAGCTCCACAAGAAATAGCATCAAGTGCTGCAGCGGCTCCTGCACCAAAGGCAGCTGATAATCTAATCACAGTAAGAAGTCCGATGATTGGTACTTTCTATCGCCGCCCATCTCCCGACAAGCCAAATTTCTTGGAGATAGGTTCGGAAATGGTTACTGGTAAAACAATATGTATCATTGAAGCCATGAAACTATTTAACGAAATAGAAGCGGAGATAAGTGGCACAGTTGTTAAAATATTGGTGGAAGATAATAGCCCGGTTGAGTATGACCAACCTTTATTTTTGGTTGAACCGGCATAGTTAAGATTGTGTTTCAAGAAGAAACGCCTTGGCTTTAGTTAGTTACCTGAAATTTACTATTTATTATTTGCCTATAAAAGCAAGTGATTTATTCCGTTGCTTGTCAAGTTCTGCTGTATTGGTCATCCAATACACATCCTTGATTTAATTGAAAAAATATGTTTAAAAAGATATTGATTGCCAACCGTGGAGAAATTGCCCTTAGGGTTATCCGTACTTGTAGGGAAATGGGAATTAAAACCGTAGCTGTTTATAGTACTGCAGATAAGGATAGCCTACATGTACGTTTTGCGGATGAAGCTGTTTGCATCGGAAAGCCTGCAAGCGCTGATTCGTATTTAAATATTCCACACATAATGGCGGCGGCAGAAATAACCAATGCCGATGCCATTCACCCAGGTTACGGATTTCTTGCAGAAAACAGTAAGTTCTCTCAGATTTGCGCAGACCATAACATTAAGTTCATAGGGCCAACACCCGAAATGATTAATGCCATGGGGGATAAGATTACTGCCAAGGAAACAATGATAAAAGCAGGGGTACCTGTTGTGCCGGGCAGTGGAGGTTTATTGGAAAGTGTAGAAGAAGCAAAACAACTTGCTAAAAACAAGGTTGGTTACCCTGTAATATTAAAAGCAACAGCAGGTGGTGGCGGAAAGGGTATGAGGGTGGTTTGGAATGAGGATGAAATGGAGAAAGCCTTTAATGCCGCTAAAATGGAAGCTGCCGCATCCTTTAAGAATGATGGTATCTACATGGAGAAGTTTGTAGAAGAGCCGAGGCACATTGAAATACAAATAGCCGGCGACCAATATGGTACGGTCTGTCATTTAAGCGAAAGGGATTGTTCAATACAGCGTCGTCATCAGAAGTTGGTAGAAGAAAGCCCATCTCCTTTTATGACACCGGAGCTTAGAAAAGCAATGGGAGATGCAGCCATTAAAGCTGGTCAGGCTATTAACTACGAAAGCGTTGGTACCATTGAGTTTCTAGTTGATAAGCACCGAAATTTCTATTTCATGGAAATGAATACAAGGATACAGGTAGAACACTGTGTAACTGAAGAGGTGGTTAGCTTCGATTTGATAAAAGAGCAGATTAAGATAGCCATGGGGCATAAGATTTCTGGAAGGAATTATGAACCACAAATGCACGCCATTGAATGTCGTATCAATGCCGAAGATCCATACAATGATTTCCGTCCTTCACCAGGAAAAATTACCACGTTACACACACCCGGTGGGCATGGTGTGAGGGTGGATAGCCATGTATATGTTGGATATGTTATACCGCCTTATTATGACAGTATGATTGGTAAGCTGATAACTGTGGCACAAACACGTGAAGAAGCTATTGATACCATGTATCGTGCTTTGAGTGAATATGTTATAGAAGGTGTGAAAACAACAATACCGTTTCACTTACAATTGATGAAGAATGAAGACTTTAGGAGTGGGAACTTTACCACTAAGTTCTTAGAGTCTTTCGAGATGAAGTAAATACTACTAAATAAAGTACAATATAATAAAGGCAAGCAGAGAAATTTGATTGCCTTTATTATTTGAAAAGTAATCCAGTTTTTATACCTATCGTTATTGATATACCTGGACTGGTTCCAACCCTTTGATTGCAGTAATTAAAAGCCGATACAGTCTTGAAATTGTAATAGCTACCACTGTAATAGTTTTTATTGTCAACACAATAGCCAATTCCAAAGTACCCATCTATAAGTGCTTTTTTCGCTATTACCCATTCTTTACCTAATTCTATTTGCAATGCCGCAAATGTTGTTGTTGGTCGTTGCAATTCATAAATACCTTGCTGGGAGTTTATGACTGCAATTCGATTTTCAGCATACTTTCCAAAGTAAATTATTGGCTTTGCATAAAGACCCTGAAAGATGTGTGTTGTTCCTTGGCCTATTTCAAACACCGGTAACTTATTGAATTTATAACCCGCTGATAAAAAAAAACCAAATTGACTTTTATAATGCTCCTTAGAGCCAATAACGGTGTCAGAATATTCAAAAGCATGATTTAAACCTACTCCAATAATACCGATAGAAAGTTCGTATCCTTTTCCAGGAGAGAGTACTTTTTCATAGCTTATTTGAGAATATCCCCTAGCCAAACCAAATAAGTCAATTTTAATTCCATTAGTTTGCTCTAAATGATTAATAGGCGCATTCATTTCTATTTGTGCATTTCCTGAACAAATAAAAAAAGTAAATGCAAGCAGGAAAATCAATCCTTTAATCATCAAATGAAGTTTACACTATGACTAAAATAGAAGGTAAAACGTTGCATTTAGATAATCATAGAATCTTTAATCTAGCAATTTATGGTTGTAAATAACATAGAAGTGTAGAAATAGCTGAGTGTATGTATATGTGTACCTAAAATGTTATAAGATAATATTACCCTATAACTTTAACCCATTTGCCTGAAGATTTATTCTTTTGCCGATTTCCTTCATTACTTTGCAGCGTTTAAAGAATATAAAGAGTCAATATAAAGAAAATTGATATTGAAATAAACTTTAATTAAAAGGAAAGATATTTCTTTGTTGGGTTCTAGAAAGAACAGAAATAAATAAAAAATATGGTACGATTAGTTAATTTCTTCAACAATGTATTATCACTCCAAAAGCTGGCAATTTTAGCTGTTTTAATTTGTTTAAATAGCTTTTGTATTGCACAAAGCACAGTATCTTACGAATCTACACTTAGCGATACTGTCAAAACCTTTGAAGATTATAAAGACACTGCAATGGGTGGTCATCAACTTCACCTTTCCAGTCTACCTTATTTTAATTCTGATAAAGATTCCTCAATTAAAGAGTCGCTTAATCCTATTAACAGAACAAAAATGTGGATTATTGTTGGGGGAACTGCCTTAACATTAGGTGCATCCTATTATTACGCCAACAACGCTTGGTGGAAAGGAGCCAAATCATCCTTTCACATGGATAGGGATACCAAATCTGGAAGTATTTTCAGCGTTCTTCATGGTCCGGATGAAAAATACGCCAAAAATATTGACAAGCTTGCCCACTTTTGGGGTGGGACAATTTATAGCGACCTAATCAGTTATATGCTCCGTGATGCAAATGTTCCCGCAAAAAGAGCAGGCCTGTATGGGGCTTTGGGTGGAATGGCCATACAAACGTTTATAGAAATGAAAGATGGGTATGCACCTAGATGGGGCTTTAGTGTTCTTGATGTAACTTTTGGAACATTAGGGAGTTTTTATGCCTATTCTCAGAATTATATACCAGTATTTGCTGCTACTGATATTAAGATAAGCTATTATAAACGTTACGACTATTACTTTAAGGCTCCTCAGGCAAATGCACACCCCACTTGGGATGAAGATTATATGAACATGAATTTCTGGGCTACCTATAACCCTTACAGATTGATGCGCCATGGCGAACATGTGCATCCTAATTGGCCTAAGTGGTTGGGTATTTCTGTTGGTGCTGGCGTAGATCAGACATTGGATGGTTATTATACCGGGCAAAACTTAGAGACCAATAAAGGCAAAGGGAATCACCAACTATACATAGCTCCTGATATAGATTTTACTGGTATATTTCCGAAAAGCAAATTTTTTCATAGTTTGGCAATGGTCTTTAATAGGGTTAAATTTCCCATGCCAACATTTAGGATTGCTCCAGACTTAAAATTCTTTCCTCTCTATTTTTAGATTGGTTACAAAATTTTAAACTACCACGAATATACCAAGACTCAAAGAAGCACCAAGCATGAAGTAATAAAAAATTGCACATGCGTAAAGTATAAATATCATAATGTTTCAAGGTATTTGAAGCATTAATTCCTGAAGGTTTTGTTAGATATTGCTATCTAACAGAACCTTCAGGAATTTTATTTTACTTAAAACAGTTAAGCATTTATTATCTTGATAAATTCGTCTGCAATTAGAGATGCACCTCCTACAAGTCCTCCATCTACATCTGGTTGTGCAAAAAGTTCCACTGCGCTGCTTGCTTTTACACTGCCACCATAAAGGATAGGAATTTCATTTGCAACCTTAGCACCATACTTGGCTGCAAGTACTGAACGGATAGACTCATGCATTTCCTGTGCTTGTTGGTTACTTGCAGTTTTACCCGTACCAATGGCCCAGATTGGTTCGTAGGCAATGATTATCTTGCTTATTTCTTCGGCAGATAAATGAAAAAGACTTTCTTCTAATTGTTTTGCCACAAAAGTATTTTGGGTTTCAGCTTCCCTTATTTCTAATGGCTCACCGCAACAAAAGATAGGGGTGATACCAAATTCCAAGCAAATATTAACCTTGTCTGCTAAAAAGGCATTGCTCTCGCTAAAATATTCTCTACGCTCAGAATGTCCTAGCACTACATAGTCTATCCCGATGGATTTTAATATTTCTACAGAGATTTCTCCCGTATAAGCACCCGACTTTTTACTATAACAGTTTTGTGCCGCCACCTGCAAATAAGGGTTGCCACCCAACTTCTCTTTTGCCAGCATCAGGTAAGGTGCAGGCACCGCAAACACGGCTATCTTGCTTTCATTCACGGTTAATGGTGCTGATGCAAAAGCATCCAACAGACTGTTTGCTTGTTCCAAAGTGCCATTCATTTTCCAATTGGCAGCTATAACCTTTTTACGCATAGTTTATTTATTTATGATGATTAATTAGTTTGGACAAAGGAAATGATTCGTTTACATTTAAGTATCATTACTCCATAAAATATTCCATACACTCATTTGTGTAGAATTTTCGAAAATAGCCATATTTATCTATTCAGAAGTTAACAGTGGAAGATAAACCAATATACCAATCAAAAAATACTGGTTTTTAAGTTTACTCCAACATAGTAAGCTAATTACAAAATGTACTTTCTATGGTATTTATATTATAAAAATACTCTCAGCTCTTTTGCCTATTACCTTAATATTTTGCTTGGTTTAAAATAGAGTTTATATCAATTAGAAATATTATACTCACATGCGAAATAATTTGGCTAATGAATCGTTTAAATTAGCATGGGAATAGGTATGTACGAAAAGTGGTCAAGAAACCCAATTCGTTTTGTTGCAATGACAGGTTATC
>JANYEU010000111.1 GCA_025362915.1 Chitinophagaceae bacterium
ATGTTTTAGGTGTTTCTTCGCCTTGTAAGTAAGGGAACAACAACACCTTGAAGTTTGGCGCAACGGAACGCGAAGGAAGAACGAGACGCTTGGCAATATCCATCGTACGTAGATAAAACTGGTGCATATCCTCGGTCTTTATGTTCTCGAAAGTTTCTAAATGAGGGTTAGGTTCCATATTAGGGATGGCAGATTCTGTGCTTTCCAGTACCCTAACCAACAATTGAGGGTAGCCCTTTTGTGGAGTAAACTTGCCCACACTCAATATACCGCCTTCTTTATTTTCTACCTCAGCCATATTACGTTTCATACGCTTGTCGCCAAGCACCACATCATATTCCCCTTGTGTCCTGGCATCGGAAAGGGAATTGAAGCCAAGGTTCAGCGGCCCAGATTCTTGCTTCACATCCACTAATTGTTTGATAGAAACCAACTCCACATCCAACTGCATAGGCATCACAAATTCATACAGATGTTCTTTGTCATCTTTCTTTATATCATCTACAATCAACACATAATCGTGCTTGCCCTTCACCAATCCCGCCGTGCGGAAAGCATATTCCACAGGGTAATTCTTCAATCGAAATGGCCAGGTATCCTCCGCCCACATCAATGGATTGGTTTCCATAGTGCCGTTATAAAAATCTGCCACCTTACGCAATGGGTCACGCTCTGGCAGCACACCTGGGTAGTAACGCTTCAAGTTGCTAGCAGTATGTGCATATACACCATCGCGCCATTGAGGCTCTACTTGTTTGCCGACCATAATATCGCCTACGGCAGATTTTAGCCAACTCCAACCGTAACAATAAGCGGCATCAATAGTACCGAAAGTAGCTTCTGGCTTATCTAAATAATTCTTCCAAGAAGCAGGAGTGGCAAAATAACCTTGCCCATGACCATCAATTGTAACTACAGAATGGTACTTGCTTTCGGTGCTTCTCCAACCATCCGTTACCCACACTCGACCATTGGCAGACAACATAAAACTACCCCTGTCGGAGTGGTCATGCGATTGGTACATCATATCTTGACGGGCATCAAACTGAAACTGGATGCCGTTGTTGTCCCATTTATTGCGGGCAATCATACTACCCCTTGTAGGTTCAAAATAAGTAAGGGGCATTGTTACTGGCGGCACACCGTTGTAGTCAATAGCCGTTTTTGATGGATCCATACAAAATACAAAAGCAGCCACATCGGGCAGTTGTTTGATGTCTTTTTGTAAGGAATTAGCAAATACATAATCAATCTTGGCATCTGTAGGAAAGAAGTATTTCATCATCATCATCATCAACCAAGAAATATCTGCGGTGGTACCTGTATCGCCATGAGAGCTCCATAAAGCAGCAGGATTAGGGTTCATTGCATAGATAAGCCAATCGGGTATGGCGCGGAAATGTGGATTGATAAAAGCGTTGTATGTATTATCTCTTCGGGCAATGGAAGCCATAGCCAACATATCATTGGGAAACTGACCAAAAGTATAAATCATACCCTCGGAGCTCATTCCTTTGGCAGTGTAGGCGTAGGTAAGATAATCGTTTACCACGTCCTTCCCTCTCTCAAAAATACGCTTATCGTACCCCTTTTCATTTTCAACTGCCAAAATAGACAATGGATAACAGATAGACATGGCAATATGGTTCCACCTGCGCCAATGATGCGGCAGTTCCATACCCAAACCATACTTGCCATAGGTAGCTTTTGTATAATAATTGATAAAGAACTTTTTATCTGCCGATGACATGCCTGATGCAGTAAAGTCAAACAGTTTGGCAATCTCGCCACTGCTATACAAAGGCTCTTTTACTTGCAATAGTTTTGCAGGATTCTGATCTTCGGCTTTAATGTCCTTACACAACCTTTTTAAATGATTGGCAGCAGCAATACCCGTTTCGGTTAATAAGGCTTTGTCATTATTCAATTGAGCCAACAACCCTTGCACCGCCAATAAGTTAGACATTTCTTTAGGTGCTTTACCATCCGAAGCGATAGGTTCCCTTATTTTCAAGATGGCATAATACTTACCCGTAGCCCCTTCTCCACTACGCATTTTGGTAAGTGCTTCTGTAGCTAATGCTTGTAATTGCTTACCTATATTGGTATTTTCTAACCTCAATTTGATAGCACCAAACTCATCGGGCGAAGTAAATATACGTGGATGAACCCCTGTAGCAGGCACTTTACCCAACTTGCTAAAATCGAATCCTTCGCTGTTAGGAACTATTGTTTCTTGGTATGGATTTGCCCATTTTATTTTATTATCCAATACCTCATTATCAGTAAACTTCCTTTTAGGCTGCTCCAATAAGCGAGGGTCGTTTGCAGCTAGGGTATCATTCGCCCAATACTTAAATATATCTGGGATAGATTGAGCGAAACTGTGAGCGGCAATGAGAACGCCTGCAACAACTAGAAACTTTTTATTCATATTTTACACTTTAAACTATTAATAACTCAATTACAATCTTAGCATTTCTTGGTAATTCTTACAAACTGCTTCATGTTCTGTTGACTCTTTATTACTAAAAATAATTTCAGTTTACTTAAATGGCAATTCCCAATTGTCAGTTCTGAACACCGCAGCAGGTAGATTCGCTTTGTTCCAAAAGTTTAAATCAGGCCACGGATGATCAGCCCAACCATACCTGACAGAACTAGGATTTGTAACATTTGGACTAGTTACCACTACTTTATCACCTTCAATTATTGCATTGCCTACATAAAATTTCTTGTCCTCACCTGCAATTGTAAAACCACAAAGTGCAGTATCCTTGGCTACCAATCCGCCGCCAATATGTGTAAAACTCAGTATTGCCTTATTCCCTTTAAACTCAACACTCTTATATAATGGACCAGAATATTCTACCTTTTGGTTATAAGCCATTGCCTTTGCAGACAATACTAATCTAGCCCCTAAAGGTTCTTTTCTTTTGTAATGAACATCTCCGTCGGACTCTACTAAGTCTGTGGTTACCAACAAAGCCGTATTAGGTTCACTCAAAGCAGAACGTTGTGCATCACTTACAGTAGCAATGCCACTAGGCAAAGTTGGGTCAGTTGTTTTCTTTCTGTTAGGGCAAAGCTGTACAACAAA
>JANYEU010000119.1 GCA_025362915.1 Chitinophagaceae bacterium
AATTACTTCTACACTACCTAACTTATTTTTAATGAATTGATCGGCAGTTTTAGGAATATAAAACTCAGACTTAGGCACAGCAATTTGTGTATCCAAAAATTCGGAGAATAACTTTTCCGCAAAAGGGATAAATGAAGACCCAAAACAATAGAAGTTCATACTAACCTTGGTATCAGCAGGTAAGGCAGTTTCTACACCACCTTCTTCATAAACTATGATACCGTCTTTTGGATAAATGTTGGTTCTTTCGTCTATACCAACCAAATTGCCAGCTTCATCTATGTTGCAAACACCACGACTTACGCTTCCGTTTTCGCTAAGGGTATTTACCAGACTATAACCTATCAAGGCATATAAACTGTCTGAAACCTTATTATTAATAAAATCAGCCGCTTTTACAAAACCATCCTTACCATAAAAATCATCCGCATTAATTACTGCAAAAGGTTCTTTCAACACATCCTTACAGCAAAGCAAGGCATGTGCGGTTCCCCAAGGCTTGGTTCTATCTGCAGGGATAGTCCTGTTTCCTACAAAAGAATCTAGCTTTTGATAAACATACACAGTTTCAATCTTACCTGCCAGTTTAGGCTCAAATACACTTTTAAAACTTTCTGCAAAATCTTCCCTGATAATAAATACCACTTTACCAAACCCAGCTTGAATAGCGTCATAAATGGAATAATCCATAATTGTTTCGCCATTAGGACCAAAGCCCTCAACTTGTTTCATACCTCCGTACCTGCTTGCCATTCCGGCTGCTAAGATTACCAATGTAGGTTTCATATTTGTATATATTTGTTTTTAGAAAGAAATTGTTTAATACTAAACGATTGTAAAACACAACCTATCAGATGCAGTTAGATATTGCGGGCAAACATAAAGTATTTATCCAAACGATACAATTTTCACATGCCGTTAATGGTTGTAAAACCGATATTTTACGATTAGATAACATACATCCTACCATTAGTGGCAATAAATTCTTTAAACTACAGCTACATATTGCAAAAGCGTTGGTAGAAGGTTACCGTACCATTGCCACTTTTGGCGGTGCATACTCCAATCATATTGTTGCAGTTGCTTGTGCTTGCAGAGAGGTTGGGTTACAGAGTGTGGGCATCATCAGGGGCGAAGAACCAATAAACAAAAGTGATACGCTATTACAATCTGCTTCTTTTAGTATGCAATTAAAATATGTTTCCAGGGAAGATTTCAAGGATAAGGAAGCTATTAAGAATAGATACAAAGAAGAAAATTATTATTGGATAAATGAGGGCGGTTATAGTTGCTTGGGGGCAGAAGGGGTAAAAGAAATTTGTAATTGGATTGATGAAACTTACACCGATATTGTTTGTGCTGTGGGTACAGGAACCATGATGGCAGGATTAATTGCTGGCTCATTGCCTAACCAAAAGGTAACGGGTATAAGTGTACTAAAGGGCGCAACGAACCTGCAAAAAGATATGGAAGCATTGTTACGTCCATCAGATTTGCAAAAAAATTATGAAGTGATTGATGGTTATCATTTTGGTGGCTATGCCAAGCACCCTAAAGAACTGATAGATTGGATGAATTTGTTTTACCAGCAAAATGAAGTGCCTACTGACATAGTTTATACATCCAAGCTTTGCTATGCGGTAAACGATTTATTGCAGAAGGGATATTTTAAACCCGATAGCAAACTATTGCTTATTCACAGTGGAGGTTTGCAAGGGAATCTGTCATTACCTGTGGGCACTTTGGTTTTCAACACATAGAAACATAGGGAGATAGGAAACATAGGCTTTCCATTTTCCTATGAACTGATTATTCTAATTGTTTATGTTTGTAATCTTACCATGCAATTGATTTTAACCACAAAGAAAATGAGCAAAAGCATAGTGTCCTTTGTGGTAAATAGCAATACAAATTATGATAAATAAAACACAGCAATCACCCAATAATACATCTACTTATGGCTTTAGTATCTTCTTTGGCAAATATGCCGCTACGCCCTATATCCTTAAATGGTTGCTAATCAGTACCATTATCGGTATACTGATTGGCACTGCCTCTGCGGGGTTTTTACAATCGTTGGATTGGGTTACCAACTACAGGGAATCTCATTTGTGGCTCATTGCATTATTGCCTTTTGGTGGCATGGCTATTGGATTCTTGTATCTGTATCTTGGCAAAGACATAGAACCAGGCAATAATTTATTGATTGATTCCATCCATAATCCCAAAGAAATCATCCCTTTTCGGATGGCCCCATTTATTTATCTGGGCACGATGGTCACACACTTATTGGGAGGTTCTGCCGGGCGCGAGGGCACTGCCATACAAATGGCGGGTGCCATTGCCGATCAGTTTGCAAAACCATTCCGTCTATCCCCTGCCAAGCGTAAGATATTATTGATCAGTGCCATTGCCGGTGGCTTTGGTTCCGTTTTTGGTACGCCCTTGGCAGGTGCCATATTCGGCTTGGAAGTATTTTTAATTGGTCGATTAAAGTACGATGCCATCTTTCCAGCCTTTGCCACAGCCATCATTGCCGATGTGGTTACCAAACTATGGCAAACGCACCACACACATTATCAGATAGACATCCTACCAATAGTTTCCGCATCCACCATTATTTATGCCATCCTTGCGGGTATTGCCTTTGGCTTGTGCGCTGCCACGTTCAGCAAGGTTATACATTATACAACTGCCCTTTTCAAATCCACCATTAGCTATCCCCCTTTGCGTCCGCTGGTGGGAGGCATCATGGTGGCTTTAGCGGTGTGGGCAATGGGTACCACCCAATATATTGGCTTGGGCATCCCCACTATCATTGCCTCTTTTGGGCAGCATTTACCACCGTACAACTTTGCCCTAAAGATGGCTTTTACCATTGTTACCCTTGCGGCGGGCTTTAAGGGGGGCGAGGTAACACCCTTATTTTTTACAGGTGCGGCATTGGGCAATGCCCTCTCCTATTTTATCCCATTGCCAACGGGATTATTGGCAGGGATGGGCTTTGTAGCTGTTTTTGCCGGCGCCACCAATACCCCGTTGGCGTGTACCATTATGGCGATGGAATTGTTTGGCAGCGGCTGTGGTGTATTTGCCGCCATTGCCTGTGTGGTTAGTTATCTCTTTTCCGGGCATAACAGTATTTACCAAAAACAGGTGGTGGGAGAAGCCAAGGTTTCAGCCTTATCTCATCAAAATAACAAGACACTTAAAGAGATTAGGGAAAGTGGGAATTGAGGGGAAGATTGTTGGATTTTAATGTGTGAAGCAGTATTTCTTGGTATTTACACCTGTATTCTTTTAAGCTTTTTGGCAATAGTCTGCATCTCTTTTTTGCTAGCCCCTTTTTTTAATACTAATACCATGTCTTATTGTTTATGGCAAATCTAAACTAAAGTTTGTTGATTGGGTAAAAATAGAATTGGAAATGTATTAAAATTTAAAGTTTAGATTGCTTCGTGCCTCGCCAAGTTCAAGAAGATTGTGGAGAAGTGCAAAGTGTGCATCTATTTATATTATGCAATCAAATTGCCTGTAGCTTTCTAACAATAACACTTCCTCTATATTAAGCGTAGCACACCTAAAACTTATTTTCCCAGTGAAAAACTTAGACGTTGTTTTCCTTCATCAGAATTCAATCCCGATGATGAAGGGAAATATTGCAAATTCAAAAATAATAACCTCCCTGCAAGACGATGTAATTTCATTTTGCTGCTCCGAAATTCCATTTTATCACGCCGCAATTTGGGAATGTAATTTAAACTGTGTCAATTGCAATTGGGGCTTTAGTCCCCTTTCCTTCTTTTTTATAGCAAAAGGATAAAAACCACAGTTTCTATCATCTTCATTGCGCACTTTTATAGGCTTTGCATGGTTATTGAAAGAAGGCATAGTTAATAATAAAAATCATGAAGAGAATAATAATAGTAGGTGGTGGATTTGCTGGTATCAACATGGCTAAGACAATGTATGACAACACAGCATTTGAAATAATACTGGTGGATAAAAACAATTACCACTTTTTTCCGCCATTGATATATCAGGTGGCTACTGCATTTATTCAGGCTTCTACCATTAGTTATCCTTTTAGGCGGATGTTTCAGAAGGCTGGCAATACCCGCTTTCATTATGGCTCATTAACCAATATCAATGCGGAGAAAAAGACCATCGATACCGATAGTGGCACGTTGGCTTACGATTATTTGGTGCTGGCAATTGGAACGGAAACAAATTATTTTGGGATGGAAAACGTGAAGCAAAATGCGTTGCCGATGAAAACAATTGATGATGCCCTCCGGCTGCGGAACGCCTTGTTGTTGAACTATGAAAAAGCTACCCAAAGCACCAATGAAGAAGAGCAAAAGGCATTGATGACGGTGGTAATAGCTGGTGGCGGACCTACCGGGGTAGAGGTGGCTGGTATGCTGGCAGAAATGGGAAGAGCGGTGAAGGAAAAGGATTACCCAGAGCTTAACGGAAAAAAGGGTGATATTTATTTGGTGGATGCTGCGAATACATTGCTTAGCCCGATGAGTAGTAAATCGCAAAAAGAGGCTTATAAGCAATTGGAAAGACTGGGCGTAAAAATATTGCTACAAACAAGTGTGAAGGATTATGTGGATCATACCGTAAAACTATCCAACGGCGTGGGGATCAGCAGTCAGATATTGATTTGGGCATCGGGTGTGGTGGCAAAAACAGTTACCGGATTGCCTCCGACAAGCATTGGCAGGGGAAAAAGAATTTTGGTTGATGCCTATAATAAGGTATTGGGTACTGAAAGCATTTATGCCATTGGCGATATCTGTTTGCAAACAAGCGATGGTAAATATCCGGATGGGCATCCGCAGTTGGCACAAGTGGCCATCCAACAAGGAAAATTGCTGGCAAAGAATTTTAAGAACATGGCAAATGGAAAGGAATTGGTTTCTTTTAAGTATGTGAACAAAGGATCAATGGCCATCATTACCAAATACAAGGCAGTGGTGGATTTGCCCAAAGGATTCTATAAAGGTTTTTTTGCGTGGCTTACCTGGTTGTTTATCCATATCATACCGCTTGCCGGTTATAGAAATAAGTTTGCATTGGCGTATAGCTGGTTTTGGAGTTTTATTACCAATGATCCTGTTCTCCGTTTAATAATCAGACCTACAAAGACAAAAGAATAATTTATCCCTTACTTTTTTTCTTCAATAACAGGGGGAGCAGGAACACCTACCGGCAATTCTTTTGGTTCTCGTTTAATGATGAAAACTGCCGTTTCGTTGGGTTCCATTCCGCCGCCAAAAGTGTAGGTATATACCTTGGTAAACTCTGCCCCTATGTACAATATTACGCTGGCATAATACACCCACAACAAGATAACCACAACGGCAGAAGCAGTGCCATACGTAAGGTTTACGGTGGAATGACCGAGATAGAAACCAATGGCAAACCGCCCAAGCAAGAATAGGATACTGGTTACAAATGCACCCAGCAAAGCATCCTTCCACCGGATGACAACATCTGGAAGCACCCTAAAAATAATGGCAAATAGCAACGTTGTAATACCTACAACAATGACCAAGTTGACACAATAAGTTAAATAAATGAGTGAATTATTGAAATACGCATGTAGCCTGTCGCTCAATAAATCTATCATTGTATTGAGGAATAAAGAAACCATCAAGATGAAACCCATACCCAAAATGAGGGAGAATGACAGCAAACGATTTTTTATATAGCGAATCAGGTTCTTTTGGGGTTTGGCTTTTATACCCCATATATAATTCATCGAATCTTGTATCTCCAGAAAAACACCACTGGCGCCCACAAACAAAATAACAATTCCAATGATGCTATTGGCAAAAGTGGTATGGGTGTGGTGCATGTTCTTAATTATATCCTGTATTTGCGAGGCAGCCTCATCGCTTATCAATGTGCGCAACTGAAAATATACCTTGCCCTGCACGGCCTGCTCTCCAAAGAAAAAACCTGCCAAAGAGATGGCTATCATTAATAAGGGGGCTATAGAAAAGACGGTATAGTAAGATAAGGAAGCACTTAGCTTCATGCCATTATCATCAGAAAAATTGCTGATGGTTTGCTTTAACATTGTCCAGATTTTTTTCATGATACTGCTATTTATTTGAATAAAACGAACACAGGCTGCAAGTTACTGATTTCAGGTTACTAGTTACTTGCAACCCTAACTTTCTATCTATTTCGGCGCTTTCTTGTGTAAGTATAATGCAACAAACACAAAGATGGCATTTGGAATCCAGGCGGCGATGATGGGAGGAAGGTTTCCTTTGGTGGAAAAGATAGTTGAAAACCTATCGGTAATGATAAAAGCGGCAGCCGTCATAAACCCGTAAGCCAGATGCGCACCACTCCCACCACGCACTTTCCGCCCCGCTACTAT
>JANYEU010000131.1 GCA_025362915.1 Chitinophagaceae bacterium
GCCCCGTGGTATCTTTTTGAGCGATAAGATTGTACAGGAAATTAAGTCGATTATAGACCCATCATTGGTAAACTACGGAAAGCTGGACATTACTTTTTATAGGGATGATATACACAAACAGATACATAATGCCAACCAAACGGACATCCCTTTTAGCATAGAAAATAAAAAGGTGGTGCTGATAGATGATGTATTGTGGACCGGAAGAACCATCAGGGCTGCATTGGATGCACTGCTTGATTTTGGACGACCAAAAAAAGTAGAGCTTTGTGTGCTGATAGACAGACGGTTTAGTAGGGAATATCCCATTCAGGCAGATTATGTGGGTAGATCAATAGATACTTTTTCTAACCAGAAAGTGATGGTCTATCTGAATGATAAGGTAAAAGAAGAAAGCGTGGAATTGTGGGAGGCATAAGTTATTAGTGGTTAGTTGTTAGATTAGTTAGGGATTGTATCTAACTACTAATAACTGACCACTAACATTTCCTTCATTTTGATTATTTGATTATTCACAAGGTTGTTTTCCATTAACTTCGTTTTTTAATGAAACTTTCTACTAAACATTTACTCGGTATAAAGCATCTTACCAAAGAGGATATCCAATTAATTCTTGCCACTGCCGCCGATTTTAAGGGCGTATTGCAAAGACCTGTGAAAAAAGTTCCATCACTCAGGGACGTAACAATCGTTAATCTTTTCTACGAAAACTCTACCCGTACAAGGATGAGTTTTGAGCTGGCCGAAAAGCGGTTGAGTGCAGATACACTCAATTTTTCCGCGAGTAATTCTTCTGCTGCCAAAGGAGAAACCCTCTTGGATACTGTGCAGAATATTCTCAGCATGAAGGTGGATATGATAGTGATGCGGCATAGCGCAAGCGGTGCCCCGCATTTCTTGTCACAACAAATAGATGCCGCCATAATTAATGCGGGGGATGGGATAAACGAACATCCCACTCAGGCACTGCTTGATGCCTTCTCTATGGTAGAAAAGTTTGGAACATTAGAAGGGTTGAGAGTGGCTATCATTGGCGATATAATGCATAGCCGTGTGGCACTAAGTAATATTTATCTGCTTAAAAAGATGGGGGCAGAAGTAATGGTTGCCGGGCCGCCTACGCTGATTCCAAAATACATAAAAGAAGCATTGGATGTGCGGGTTGAGTACAATGTAAAAGAGGCATTGCAATGGTGCGATGTGGCAAACGTGCTACGTATTCAATTGGAAAGGCAGAACCAACCATTGTTTTCTTCGCTAAGGGAATATAATCTGGCGTATGGTATCAGTAAGAAACTGTTGGATAATATAGGAAAGGAGATAACCATTATGCACCCAGGACCGATAAATAGGGGAGTGGAGTTGGATAGTGATGTGGCTGATGGTAATAACTCTATCATCCTAAATCAGGTAGAAAATGGAGTTGCTGTAAGAATGGCTGCCTTATATTTATTAAGACCACAACAGGGATAATTGATAGTATCAATCATCATCATGAATTAACGTATTAATTGTCAATTATGAAGCGTATTTGTTTGTTTCCCGGCACTTTCGACCCCGTTACTTTGGGGCATACAGATATAATAGATAGGGCTTTGCCTTTGTTTGATAAAATATATGTAGGTATTGGTATCAATGCCTTGAAGAACCCTATGTTTTCTGCAGAGCAACGGATGAAATGGTTTAATGAAATATATAAGGATGATACACGTGTGGAATGTGCCATTTATGAAGGACTTACCGTACAGTTTTGTAAGAAGATTAATGCGAATTTTATCCTGAGAGGCATTAGGTATGTGAGTGATTTTGAATACGAAAAGACCATTGCTGATGCAAACCGGACATTGGATAGAAGTATAGAAACCGTATTCCTGACGGGCGAACCAAAATATACTTCTGTTGCTTCAACCATTGTACGGGATATTATAAAGAACGGTGGGAATGCTTCGCCTTTCTTGCCCGAAGCAGTAATCAGGTCATTGGAGATAGGGATAAGCTTTTAAGTGAGCCTTTATAGAGCTTGCATCATTTACTCAAATGCTTTTGTAAGATACTTTTAAACTTCTCTTCCGTAAAAGGTTTTAGCAATACCTCATCAATGCCCGATTGTAAATAAGACTCTATTTCAGAAGTAAGTATACTGGCTGTTAACGCTACGATAGGTGTATTGGCCTTAACTGTATCGGTATTCTCGCGCATTATTTTAGCCATCTCATTACCCAATAGTTTGGGAAGGTTAATATCGGTAAGGATTATATCGTACTGATTAACATTAAATAAATCCAGCGCTTCTTCGCCATCTGTGGCTATATCATATTGTATACCCACTCTTTTAAGGAGCAAGGAAAAAAGCTTTACATTCATCACATTATCTTCTACCAGTAATGCTTTTTTAGAGGGGTAATCAATTTCTTTTTCCATTAGGGTCTTCTTTTAATGACAAGCGTTTTATCAACCATGATCCTCAAACAAATACTTCTCAAGTACTGCCTTGAAGTCGGCTTCTTTAAAAGGTTTTACCAGCAATTCGTTTATGCCCATCCTGTAATACTGCTCTGTATTATCACCAATAATACTTGCTGTAAGCGCAACGATGGGTAAGTTGTTCTTGCGTATGTCTGTACTTTTTCTAATGATGGCAGCAATCTGGTCACCAGTCAGCTTCGGTACATTTATATCGGTCAATATGATGTCGTAATAATTATTCTCAAACAGTCTAACTCCTTCTTCTCCATCTTTTGCTATATCAAAAGAGAGTTGTAGCTTTTTTAGCAGAAGCTTGATCAATAATATATTCATATCATTATCCTCAATCACCAATGCTTTCTTACCAGAAAAATTATGTAAATGCTTTATCGGCTCTTCCACTAACTGTTGGGTATCTTTCTTCACAGGTTCAATTGTGTATGGCATTGTAATGCTGAATGTGGAACCAATATTCAGTTCACTTTTTACCTGTATCTTACCACTTTGCAGTTCTGTCAACATCTTACATATTGCCAATCCCAAACCTGTACCCCTAATAGCTCTTCTGCCACCACTCTTGGTATTGGAAGCCTGTGCAAACTCTTCAAAAATAAAACCTAGCTGGTCACTCGGTATCCCTACACCAGAGTCTTGTACATCTATCTTAACAACAATATCTTTTTCTGTCCTCGACAGACTCTTGGCGGAAATCTTCACCTTGCCTTGTTCGGTAAACTTAATAGCGTTGCTGGTAAGATTGAATAATATTTGCTTCAACCTGAAGGCATCCCCATGAACTAATAAATCATTATCAATCTGAACATCCGATTGAAGGGTTATGTTTTTCTTTTGAGCAGCCACGGAGAAGGCATACAAAACCTCATCCACTATCTTGTGTACCTTAAATGGCTGTACGTTTAGCGTTAGTTTGCCAGCGTCCAATTTAGAGAAGTCGAGTATATCATTTACTGTGGTCAATAAATGATCTGAGGATGTGCGTATGGCATTCAAATATCTTTTCTTGTCCTGATCGTATTCTATGTTATCCAGTTGCTCCGTAAATCCTATAATGGAAGTAAGTGGACTTCTTATTTCATGGCTCATATTGCTAAGAAACCTACTCTTGGTCATGACCAATTTCTCAGCCGTTTCTCTTGCCTCAATAATCTCCTGTTCATACTTCATGCTCTTCTTCACGTTGTATATAAGCACTATTACAACAAAAATAATAATAATGTAAGAAGCCCATGACAGTATTGTTATCGTTTGTTTTGCCTCCCGTGCACGTTCTATTACCTGGTCTTCTTTCTCTTTGCCCGATTCTTCCTGTATGCCCAATAGTTTCTTTAAGGCATCACTAACCTGATATTGAATCACCAAATTAACTTGTGCCAACGATTTTTCATTGTCATCCAATTTTTCTTTAAGTGTCAATTCGTTAAACCTGTACTTATAAAAATCATCTACATCCTGTTGCGATTGGTCTTTTTGGGTACTCATCACATAGCCTGATGAGGTTAATGTTGCAGCGGTAGAAGCTTGTTGTTTTACCGTTTCATCCTTGTTCCCAAAAATAGCTCCTAGTTTTTTAAGGAATATCTTCTTTCGGTTGATGGTAGATTGATTGGTATCCACTTGTTGCATCAAACTGTCATATCCTTTCAGGATGGAGTTGTTAGACATCCTGTACCAATACGGATTTATGTAAAACCCTCCATTGTTTGCATGTACCTTACTGATGCTGATAGAATCTGATATTCTTTTCAATAAATCAATTGCGTCCGAAACCTGTATTTTCTGTTCAATACCCGCAACAATCGTATTGATTCCTGCTGTATCATTTCCAGATTTCAATGTAATCAGGTCATTTACGCAAGAAGTGATGTGGGATAGATATTTATTGCTGTACAGTGTATCTTTTGTGCTTAGATAAAGGCGATAGGCATTCTCGGCTTCCAGCAATTCTTTGTTGGTATTGCGCAATACTTCTACGTTGCTATTGTCATTACTCAGGCTATTGATATAACTACGGAGTTGTGCCAGATTCTTTGCATTGAAGATATTTAGTAATAGAACGGCAACTATAACCATCAGGCAAACAACGAGCAGTACTATGTTCGATCCAGAAAATTTCGACTTAGGCAAGGAGGTCATATAAATAATGTGAGTTTAAAATAAAGTAGTTGAAGGGTTATAATTCTGTTGATTTTGTAAATATATAAAAGAATCATCTAAAATACTACATATTCCCCTTTTGCATTCACTGTTATTATAGGTAGTTTCTTATATAACTCAAAATAATCGTACACCTCTTTTACATTGATTGCAAATTTTTGATAAATTTTGTCATCCCTACTCACCTTTAAGAAATATTCCACACTCTTTGTAACACTATATCTTACAGGAAAAACGTGGACAGGTATAAAATCCATTCCATTGGTTTTAACCAGTGTAGCCAACATATACACTTCTTCCATCTGTTCATTTTGCAGTGGTATACAACCTACGGTAACGCAATTGCCGTGAATATAAATGTCGCCACCCGGTTTCAATGAATCACTCAATAATTCGTCCGATGCGTTTGGATAATTTAATCCCAATGCCAAATGAAATTCACTCTTCGGTTTGAATTCATTAATACAATAAAAACCCTCCGGCACCTGATAATCTCCTTCCACTCTTTTGGGACCTAAGGCACCGCTCAATGCACAAACCTTATACGTCTTAAAAAGCTTGAACTGCTCCTTGTTATCGTTCCGAACCCATACTTCCAATTGACTGTCGTATTTAAAACTACGGACATACATTTGTTTTGGAGGCCATTGTAGCCCTTGTTGTGCAAACTGGCTTCGCAATGAATCTTCCTTCGTTTTAAAAGCGGTGGCTACCCTTGCATTACTCCGTTGTTCCTGCAAAAAAGTTTGTGCATAAAGGTTATTAAATAGTAGTGCCAGCAGTAAAATCCAAAAGAAATATTTCATCAGGCAAAAATAAAGTTATTAATACAAAGAATTAACTCAAAATTCACTGGGGTATAAAAGATATTGCCCCACAATACAAATTGTGGGGAGGCAATGCCATTACAGTTACATCAATTAACCTCCAAGTGCATTAATACTAAAAAGGCAGCTTAGTGCCTAGTAATCATGTTCACTTAGTTTGAAAAGCGAAGGTTTAATTTAAAAAAATATTTTGGTTGTTCTATTTCCTTTTCCCTCTATCAACCGCCCCTGCTTGCGTCACTGCAAAGCATGAAGCAGCCTGTTATGCGCTAGTAGCTTGTTTGAATTTGTAAAAGGTTGCTTCTTGCCTCGCAATGACGTTCATCTGTTAGGATATCAAAACGAGAGGCTCACCTAAAGCGAAACCTTCCTTGGTAATGAAGAAGGCCTACTGATAAAGTTGAAGTTAACCAATAGAATGTATGCTATCTCTTTTCCTCAATCAATCCCTTCTCTCCAAATACTCATTAAAACCACCAAAACCAGGCAATTTCTTCGAAAAATATTGCCTTTTCTTCGAAAAATATTGCCTTTTCTTCGAAGAATATTGCTTTTTCTTCGAAGAATATTGTCTTTTCTTCGAAGAATATTGCTTTTTTGACGTGAAAAACCCTTTATTTTTCGAAGAAAAAGCAATATTTTCCGAACAATTCCCTCTTTTTTTCGAAGAATTTACTTGCTTTTACGTTCAAATCGGTCATGATTTCGACTTGTCGCGAGGAATTACCTGAATTTTGGCAAATTTTGTAGTGGATGGGTTTTGGTACGATACCTTACTATATCCTTTTGTAGTAACAAACTTTTCTCCAGGTCCCAAAACAATAGGATTGGTGGTGATTACGGTTTTTCCCTTATGAATGTTTATGGGTTCTTCACCCATATTTACTATTATACTTCCTATTTTTACTTCTTGTTTTAGCTTATCTTCTCCGATGGCAAGCTTTAGGTTTTTTATTTTTTCCACTCTAGGAGCCGTTATCACTTTTATTCCATAAACGCCAAGCGCCTTTTCATTACCCTCGTACAGTTTCATCAAGAAATTGGTAATCAACAATAAATTGGCAAAAGGCAAAGAACTTTTTGTTTCCATTACCTGATGCGCATCTTCCGAATTGGTGGTTGCTGTTTTAAAAGTGTCATTTATAGCCACAGCATCTGTGGTGTTGGTTACACAGAGAGCCAGATTGAGGCCTTTTTTGGTAAGATATTGCGCCAAAGGACTAGTATTTGTACCCGTATAACTATCATTCTTCGCCTTAAAAGCAATAATAAAGGTTAAAAACAAGGCAGGATCGGTGGCAATGGTCACTTTGCCGCCATTGGTAACTACTACATTCCAATCGCCAAGACTTTTATACTCAGGATTGTAATATCCTTTCAAAAATTGGACTGCTTTTGTTACACTTTTTATAACAGGGTTCAACAATTTATCGCGTTGTGCACACAGGTTCTCGCTTTGCTTATTATACGTCAAAAAGCTGGTATATTTCAACGCAGCGGCATCAACAAGTACTTTATCGGCCGTCAAATCTATTCCATGATCGGCCAAAAAAGCAACAAGTTCACCATGAATGCCGTCATCATCCACTTTTGTTTTAATATCTTCAAACAATAACTGTTGCCCAGGGAAAGTTTTAGGTAATTCTTTACGAGACATTTTATTTTCATTTAGCAAGTAATCTAATAGAATATTTATTAGGCTCACAAATTACTATTAAGTTGACATATTAGGCTGGAATTATAATCTATTTTTCTATTCGAGGCATTTTTTATGGCTTTTGTGGATAAATAAATGGATAAATGGGGAATTGTTGAAGAAAACGAAGAAAAAATGAATTTTGGATTGAATTTTTTTGTTTTTATTTTCTCCATCATCTTCCCGTCTTTGGGAGGTACGAAGCAATCTGACCATTATTGCGTAGTCAAAAAAGATAGAAGAAGGCTTAAAGTAGTAAAAAAGGTTGCTTCGTGCCTCGCAAAGACGCGAAGACCGAAGCGAATGGGAGAAGAAAGGGGAGAGGTAATGGATAAAGCCACCCTTATCTACAACATAATAATCAGTTTATCCTCTTCAACGAGTGTTTTGTAACTCTTTAATGCTTTTTCTGCCGGACCTTTCATCACTTTTCCATTCTTATTAAATACGCTGCCGTGCAATGAACACGAATAGCCATTTTTCCCATTTACTTCCAACTGATTTTCCTGATGTGTGCATTGCAATAACAAGGCTGTATAGCTAGAATCGGTTTTTTGCACGGCAATATCATAATACCATCCTTGCGGACGAACGATTTGTAGGCTGTTTGTAGCAAATATTGACAGCGGAACAGTTATTTTTTTATCCAAAACAGTGGTTTTAAATACAGGATAAGCAGTTCCGCAGGCTGATAGTTCTGCTATTGAGGCACCTGCGGCTCCTAGCAGGCAAATTTTGCAAGTTATTTTTATAAAATTTCTTCTTTCCATTGATAGTCAAATATTTTTAATGATTTATTAGTAGCTATGAAATATTAAATAACCTTAGCTGATACTTCTTTTAAACAATAGTGTATGATAGCGTTCAAATCTAAGGCTTACATTCTTATTCTTATTTTAATTAAGCACCAAAAGACAGCGGCAAAAGTAGGGGAGAGGGCAAAACGGAAAATCCCGATTGGGTAAAATTGCATTACGGAATAGGGAATTAGGGTTTTTGTGGTGAATTGATAAAAGGTTGATTGGAGAAAGTAATTTTAATATGCCTATTTTTACCACACTAATAATAAACTAACCTAAATGAAGCTAGATTTTGCCTTTTTTAAAAGAGTAATTCCACTTTTTATAGTTATTTTCTGTACTTCTTGCGCCACTATCTTTAATAGTAAGCGAACTACTGCCAATATCCACACATACCCTGATCATGCGGAGATAATATTGAATAAAAAAGATACTTTTTGCTGCAATGTAGAGTTGGTTTCTATGTTGCGGTCGGGTTATCCACTAGAAATAAAGGTGAAAAAAGACTCTTTGGAGAAAACGGTGTTTGTAAAGCCTATCTTATCATCTACTTTTATCTTTCCTAACCTATTTTCGTTAGGATTTTATGGTATTGGCTATCCGCTTGATTTAATTGGGCGTAAAAGATTTACTTATCCCAACGATATTTATATAAACATGAATGAGAAGGGGGATAAATACCGCACAGCTACAGATAATCAGCTGCTAAACGTTGTTTTGCATATCCCGTTGGTTAATAATTACGCGTTTTCTAATAGCAATTACTTCGGAGGGTTTGGTTTTGCCGGAAGTGCAGAATTATTTGTTGACGAAAAGAATTATTTATCCTTTGGATTTGGTAGTTATCCTTCAGTTCTTTTTGATCTCTTTAATTATGACTATAAAAACTATGGTTATCTTACCTTGTCGGCAAACCATCGATTTGGAAGACTGCATTTGGGAGGAGGAATATCGCGGCAAAAGTATTCTGCAAACAATTTTTACAACAATGAGGGCTATAAGAATGGTTATGGCCTAAAATTGGAAGCACAATACCAAATATCAGAAAGGTGGTATCTTTCTTATTTCTATTTACCGTTGTTAATACACGGGGCTGACAACAGTAAGGGAAGTTTTTCTTTTTCTTCTTTTGAACTTAACTATAAAATAGCTGCACTTAAGAAGCAATGGAATTTTTCTGTAGCAGCCTCAAGGCATTAACTGTATTAGAGTACATTATATTCGCCAGAAATAAAGTGAAATGATGGATTTTTTGACTTTAAATAAGTTAAAATTTAGGTTTTAAAAGGATTTAATATTTAATTGATAATGAATAATATTACACATAAGGTAAGTAGCCTACGAAAAGCAGTTGCAACGGCAACTGTTACAGTATCCAAACAAGAAACCATCGATGCCATTAACAATAAGTTGGTGCCAAAAGGTGATGTGTTTGAGTTCTCGAGGGCTGCCGGTCTGTTAGCCATCAAAAAGACGAGTGATGTGATACCAGATTGTCATCCATTGCCTATTGAGTTTGCGGCTATCAAGCATTCTATCGAGGGATTGGCGATAACCATCTCTGTGGAAGTGCATACAATCTATAAAACGGGCGTTGAGGTGGAGGCAATGCACGGCGCTAGCATAAC
>JANYEU010000148.1 GCA_025362915.1 Chitinophagaceae bacterium
CTATAGGCAGAACCTCTATATGTGTAAAAGAAAATAATTAGTTGGGCATTCTATTAATTGATGTTGGTGAAGAACACCAACATCGGCGAGTGGGAATACCAACAAGGGCATCAATAATGGAAGTGATTTTGCCTTTTTCCACATCAGGTAGTTTTTGTACTTCCTGCATACGTTGCAGCATGTCCCCCGCTACGTGTCCTCTCAGATGGTGCAATATAACATCATAGGTACTACAATGTAACATCGTGGTGTGTAAATACCACAAAAATATAGTTGCCAAAATAAATATCACACAATCTCACCATGGTCTGAATGATGCAACTATTTCGACAAATAGTGTAATAATCATCTTTATATAGTGATTCATCTTTGTACTGTCAAAAATTAATTAATTAAAATAAAGTAAAATGGAAAACAATCTAGCATCAGAAGTTCAGCGTACAAAACTACAAAGTGGTATTGTAACAGGCATGTTTGCAGATGGCATCAACGTGATAATTTATGGGGAGACGCGTAAAAAAGACTATACAGATGATGAAGAGGAAGAAAGAGTACCGCGGATAAATGCATTCGAAGGCTTTGATAGTGTAGCTTAATAGTTTATAAAACAAATTGGGGTAGGATACCTCGTGTTTTGCTTCTTGCTTATGGATTAACGCATTTAAAAAAAGGGAAATGAAAAACTTACAAACACTTGTCGTATCAACCATGCTTTTGCTGCTTGCAACTACAATAAGTTCTTGCCACACCATAGCAGGGATATTTAATGCAGGAATAAATTTCGGTTTTTTTTTAGTTGTTGTGGTAATTGCAATCATCGTATTTATAGTAATTAACGCAACCGTGAGTAAAAAGTAATATTAATTAACCTTTAAATTGAAAAAAGATGTTTTATCACGTAAAGGAATTACAGTTTAATTCAAGGGTTTCAAAACCCGATGTACGTTTTGCCAAATTGCTTTTAGAACAATTTGGTGGTGGCAATGGCGAGCTGAAAGCGGCCATGCAGTATTTTGTACAGGCATTTGGTTGCAAAAAACCATATCCTGACAAATATGATTTGCTGATGGATATAGCAACTGAAGAGTTTAGTCACCTAGAAATTGTGGGTGCAACCATTCAAATGCTTTTATCTGGCGTAATTGGCGAGCTTAAAAATGCTGCCGATGAATCGGATTTAACAAAGATGCTTGATGGTAATGCTTTTAAAGAGGATTACATACATCAGGCAATGATTAATCCTCATTTCTTTCTATTAAGTGGTGGTGGACCTACTGTTACAGACAGCCAGGGTATTCCATGGTCTGGTTCCTATATTAATGCAATGGGTGATTTGACAGCAGATTTGCGGTTGAATATTGCTGCAGAAACGGGCGCTAAAATGGTGTATGAAAACTTAATGAAATTTACCGATGACCCATTGGTAAAAGAATCCTTACGATTCTTGATGACAAGGGAAGTGGCGCATTTTCAACAATTTCAGGCAGCATTGGATAGTATCCGTCCCAATTTCCCTCCAGGCATCTTAGAGAGTGATCCTAAGTTTAGCAATAAGTACTTTAATATGTCTTCAGGAAAAGATTTTAAAGGACCTTGGAACGAAGGGACAAGTCCGGAATTGGGCGAAGAGTGGGAATATATAAGTGACCCTATCAGCTATGTGCAAGAAACAGATGGCCTGCTGAACGCAATAGCTGAGGGAACTGACCGCACTGACGGACTGGTTCAAGAACGTAATAAATCTTTAAGTGCAGAGCGAAAGGCAGAGGTAGATGATGCTACCGCCCCAAAAGATGGCATCATGAGTTGGTATACTTATGATTTATCGGCAGATGAAGATGGTATGAAAAAGACATCGAAACACAAGGGCACAAAAAAATAAGTGCTTATTATTTACACTGGGTATTATTTAAATAAATATTTCTTTATTAATTAAAATTTAAAAAAATGGAAACAGTAGCAAAAAGTAAAGTAGCAAAAGGAGGGATGAAAGAATCTCAGTTAATGGAATTGTTTATAGATGAACTAAAAGACATCTATTGGGCGGAGAAAGCGTTATTAAAAGCTATCCCAAAAATGATTGAACATGCCACTTCTCCTGAATTGTCGGAGGCATTAACCAACCATTTGGCGGAAACAGAAGAGCATGTATCAAGGTTAGAAAAAGTATTTGAAATAATTGGTGAAAAGGCCGAAGCAGTTAAATGCGAAGCAATGGCGGGCTTGGTAAAAGAAGCGGGAGAGATTATGGAAGAATGCGAAAAAGGTGCCATGTGCGATGCAGGCATTATATCTGCTGGTCAAAAAGTAGAGCATTATGAAATAGCCACTTATAGCACATTGTCTCATTTTGCAGATTTACTAGGCTTTCAAGATGCTGTGGAATTATTAGCAGAAACATTGAGCGAAGAGAAAGCCGCTGATGAAAAACTTTCGGAAGTAGCCATGGGTGCAATAAACATTGAGGCTTCGCAAGAAAAGAAGAAGTAAAAGAGATAATATTAATTAAAAAAGGTTGCTATCCTTATTGGTTAGCAACCTTTTTCTTTTTTAGATATATTGAAAAATTGTGAAAGGAATTATGGGTACCTGATTTTCAATGGTTGCTTCCTTTTAATTTCATCATCTTCCTTCTTGGTGAAATTAATCGAATTGTTCGCATATTAGTCAAAAAGCATAAATACTTTAATTATTTTGCCAAAGTATTCTATTTTTGTGTGAAAGAAATTATCTATGAGAATTTATATAAAGTTTGAAATAAATAAAACCTGTAAGAAAATTTTGGAAGACCAATTGCAAAAATTGGGATTGGAATATTCGCTTATTAGCTTTGGCGAGGTGGACTTGAAGTCAAATATTACAAGCAAACAAATACAAGAAATAAATACGGGCTTACAAAATTATGGCATTGAAATTATTGAAAGCCCAAAAAATATTCTTATCCAAAAAATAAAAGACACTGTGATAGAAATGGTATATATGGATGAAAAATTACCTACTTTTAAAACTTCCACTTATCTGGCAGAAAAGCTAAACCATAGGTATGGTTATATTTCAAAGATGTTTTCTGAAATTACCTTTACATCTATAGAAAATTATATTATCCTACAAAAAATAGAACGTGCAAAAGAATTGATTACCATTACGGAGTTAACTTTTACAGAAATTGCTTGGCAACTTAACTTTAGCAGTATGGCACATTTTAGCAACCAGTTTAAAAGTACAACAGGGCTTACCCCCTCTGCTTTTCAAAGGATAATGCAGAGAAAAAAAGAGAATATTCTGGAAGAAAAATAAGAATTTCGGCAAACTGGCATTATATTTAAAGATTTTTAACTTAAAACATTTTCATATGAATAACGAACCCATTCATGTATTACTTGCTGATGATGACGAGAATGATCGCAATTTTTTTGTAACCGCTTTTAGCGAATTAAAAATAAAAACGGTTATACATGTAGTTAAGGATGGCATAGAGCTAATGGAACACCTTGCCCAGGATGGTATCAAACTACCCCATGTGATTTTTTTGGATTTAAACATGCCACGTAAAACAGGGATGGAATGCCTTAATGAGATAAAGAAAATACAACACCTAAAGGATATTTCTATTGCCATATACTCTACCTCGGCATCAGAACAGGATATAGAAGACACGTTTGTAAAAGGCGCAAATGTGTATATAAAAAAGCCTAGTAGTTTTGCCACTCTTAAAAAAATATTAAAAGAAGTAATAACGCTTAATTGGCAGTACCACACGTCGGGTCTTAACAGGGATAATTTTTTATTGAGTCTTTAGATAAACTATAATTCTATATGAAACTTACAGGTGTAATTAAAAATACAAGTTTACTCAAGATAATTTTCATAGGTTCTTTTTTTATAGTATTTTTTATTTCATCCATTAGTTACAAGCACTCTATTACACTATCCAACTCTACAGATTGGGTGGTGCATACCTACCAAGTACATCTACAATTAGAACAATTAATTTCTTATCTTAAAGATGCTGAAACCGGGCATCGTGGCTATTTGATAACACACGATAGTCTTTTTTTACGACCCTACAAAGGCTCATGGATAAAAATAAATGAGACTTATCATTCCCTGCAAGAACTCATAAAAGATAATCCCCTACAGCAAAAACATCTGGACTCGATTTATCATTTTATGGCTGTGAGGTATTCTTACCTTTCTTCTAATTTACAATTGGATTCGAATATTGCTGCCAACCACTACCGTATTGATATGAATATGGAAGTTGGTCGTGAAATAATGGAAAGGATACGGTATGAGATAAATTATATGATTGCGCTGGAAAATGAATATCTGATAGCCCGTCAAAAGAAATATGAGAATGAAACCATATTCAATCCCCTCTTTACTTTATTACTAATGCTTTTTTGCTTGGTTGTTTTTGCTTTTTCATATATAAGAATCAATAAATCTTTATATATCTTAAAAAAGTCCAACCAAGATTTGATGGTAGCTACAGAATCTTTTAAGCATGCGGAAGAAATAGGCAGTTTTGGTAGCTGGCAATGGGATTTGGAAAAAAAAACCTTCACTTATTCTGACAACCAATACCGCTTATTTGGCTGCGAACCACAATCATATCAACCAACTACTGAAAATTTTATAGGGTTCGTACACCCTGATGATCGACACCTGATTCCATCAAATCCTCTACATATTAAAAGCGAAGACAGAATTACACTTTTCTTTTTTAGGATTATACGCAAAGATGGCGAGGTTCGTTACATTAAATCCATAAGTAAATTATTGGTGGATGCCTCGGGCAAGGAATTAATAATAGGAATTAATAGTGATGTTACAGACCTACATCAGAGCAGTCAGGCATTGGAAGAAAAAAATGAGGAACTGGAAAGAACCAATAAGGAACTGGCTTCATTTAATTATGTAGCCAGTCATGATTTGCAGGAACCATTGCGAAAGATACAAACCTTTATTTCCATTATTGCAGAAAAAGATGGGGAAACCATGACAGAAATGACCAAAGGTTATTTTGCAAAAATAGAAAAGGCGGCTTTGCGGATGAGGGTACTAATAGATGATTTGCTCCTTTTTTCGCGTACTAACAGGGCTGAGCAAGCATTTGAGGAAACTAATTTAAATGGCTTATTAGAAAATAGCCTACAAGAACTGGCACAGATTATTGAAGAAAAAAAAGCAACCATACAAGCTGCCCAGCTGCCTACTTTGAACGTAATACCCTTTCAGATACAACAACTATTTATTAACCTTATTGGCAATGCACTGAAGTACAAAAAGCGGGATGTTTTGCCGCATATTCAAATTGGATATGAAATGGTTGCTGCAACGTCCTATCCTTTTTTAAAGGCAGAAAAACATATCAAATACTGCAAAATAACCATTCAGGACAATGGAATGGGGTTTGACCAACAACAGGCAAAAAATATTTTTATACTTTTTCATCGTCTTCACCATATTAGCGAATATCCTGGTACAGGCATTGGGCTTTCTATCTGCAAGAAAATAGTGGAAAACCATGGTGGTTTCATTATAGCCGAAAGCACTTCTGGCGTTGGAGCCATTTTTACTATTTTTTTGCCTCTGGTATAAGCTTGAAACCCGTAAGTGCATAAAATTGAATACCCATCTTCCTTACTTTACTTGATTGTATGCTGACTTACCTTATTGTAAGCTGACAATGCCCCATTGTAAGCTGTCCTTGCTTCATTGTTAACTGTATTTGATTCAATTATTAACTGACATTATCCCATTGTAAGCTGTCTTTTTGATTAAAGTGTTAATCCTGTAATATTTAAAAGGAATTGTATAACAGTACTTTTTCGCTCAATGAGATCTTTGTACCGTAAATGATTATTAACACTTTAAAATGAAAAAAATGAAAAAAGACTTACAAATTGAAACAGTGATATTGCACTTTGCCTTAATGGCTTCAATTTTCTTGATTACTTATTCATCCATGAATCTGGCAACAGCAAATGAGGGGGTAGCTTATACCCAAGAAGTGAAAAATGATTATTCAGGCACTAAAAATCTGGAAGAAAAAGACTTGCAATTTCTGATAACTGCGGTTGAAATAAATCTGGAAGAAATAAAGCTAGGTCAATTAGCCGGGGAAAATGCGGAAAATCCTGATGTAAAAAAATTGGCTAAAAGAATGGAAGACAGCCATACAAAAGTATTGTATGCTGCCATAGCACTTGCAAAGCAAAAAAGGGCAACTATTCCTACAGAACCAACCAACAAGGCAAATGCGGAATATAAAAAGCTGGCTATTAAGCAAGGTGCAGACTTTGATAAAAACTATTGCGATATGATGGTGAATGTACACAAGGATGCAATTTCACTTTTTGAAAAGGCTACTAAAGACTGTGTTGATACAGACGTAAAAGCATTTGCAGAAAACATGCTATCTGATTTAAAATTGCATTTGGATCATTCGCTTGCTTGCCAAAAGAAATATGAAAGAATATGATTTACTGGTTTTTATTAAGACTATTGCTTAATCTTTAATCTACTACTATTTACTTCAAAGTGTTTTTTTTTAATACTAAAATATATATCATGAACAGTTTACTTTATTTGATTGCCGTTATATTGATAATTGGCTGGGCAATTGGCTTTTTTATTTACAGTGTGGGTTCAATTATCCATTTATTGCTTGTTTTAGCTGTCATTTCTATATTACTTAGAGTAATACAAGGTGACAGGGTTATTAAATAATAGTAAGTATATTGGGACTAGATTAGGATTCTTTTGCGAATTTTACTTTAGGTCATCTAGTCAGTATATTACTCTTTGCTTTTTTCAGTATTAGTGCTGTGCATGTAGAATTTGATAGGTAAAGGGAATTTGCAACACCATAATAGACCAAATTCAGATTACACAATTGCCGCGATATAGTGGGATGGATGCAATTATATTTATCCAGAATATAAGTAGTTTTTGGGTAGATTAATATTAACTGAATAATTTATTAGAGGAAAGCTACAATTTCTAATTTTCTCTCGTATCATTACAACTCAATTAACTAATTCATCTACCCAAAAAATCTTTTTATGGAACAAAACAACACCTATAGATTCTCGTATCAAGGCACAGGCGGAGGCCTTTTTAAGATTCAGATTGTAAATTTTATTCTTACAGCCCTTACATTAGGCTTTTATTATCCTTGGGCTAAAGCAAAAAAACTCCAGTATTTATACAGCACCACAACCATAGACGACCACCCTTTTGCATTTACCGGTACGGGAAAAGAAATGTTTAAAGGATTTATACGGGCAGTAATTCTACTAACGGTCATTTATGCAATTTTTTTCTATTTTTTCTTGGTTCTTAAAATGAAAGCACTTGCCTTTCTAATTTTATATGTTGCCATTTTTGTCATCATCCCACTTGCCATACACGGTGCTTATAAATATAGAATGGCAAAGACAGTATGGAAAGGCATCCGTTTTGGATATACAGGCGACAGAATTGAACTGTTTCTATTATTTCTAAAAGGTATATTCCTTACCATTATCACCCTAGGTATTTATGGCGCATTGGTTTGAGATGGATTTAAGAAAATATATCTTCCAAAACATCAAGGTTGGCGATGCATCCTTTCAATATCATGGGAATGGGAGCAAATACTTTGGGATAGTTATTGGCGGTTATCTACTAACCATCATCACGCTTGGCATCTACGGTTTTTGGTGGCAAAAGAAGTTGTTTGATTATTTTGTAAATAATCTTGAATTGGTAAAAGATGATAAAAAACTAACCTTCAGATCTACCGCAACAGTAGGTGGTTTTTTCGAATTGTTAGTCTTGAATATGTTGCTTATTGTATTTACCTTAAGCATCGCTTTTCCATGGACATTGGTCAGAACCATGAAATTCATGACCCAGAATATCATTGTAGAAGGAGAAATGTCTTTAGATGAATTGCAACAATCTCAAGAAGACTATAGTAATGCTACAGGCGATGACATGACGGACATGCTAGATCTTGGAATAGTGATATAACATGGCAGACCACCTATTTCAATATTTTAACGGAAGGTCTGCAAAACCATATCAGGTAAGGATAGAGCTTATACAGGATACCCTTTATGTGTTAGATGCATCACACAATCATGACAATGGACTACGGTTTCCTTTGCATGATTGTACTTGTGTAGTGTTGAAAAAGAAGGCATTTGTTTACCTGAACAAAGGGGCTACGGAATACATCGTTTTGCCAATAGAGAGCGATTATTATACACCAATCATTGCTGCAATAAACAGTGCAGATACTGGCTGGTACAATAAACTACTTGCACAAAAATGGTACACTTTGGCGGGGGGCGTTGTAGGCATCATACTTAGTGTTTATTTATTTTTCACTTATGTGGTACCACCCATTGCCATGGAATTTATATCTGTAAATGAAGAAATTAAACTGGGAAACACCTTTTACAACACTTTTACAGAAGGCGACAATATAGACAGCACGGGTACTTTTATACTACAAAAATTTGTAGACAACCTAAAACTAAGTTCAAGGTATCCCATAAGGGTAACGGTTGTTGATGATAATATTGTAAATGCATTTGCCTTGCCTGGCGGTCATATAGTGGTTTATACAGGCATCATCAATAAGCTGGAAAATCCACAGGAATTGGTGGCACGTCTATCACACGAGTCATCGCATGTAAATAAACGCCATAGTTTACATTCTATGGTTTCCCGTTTTTCTTCATCCTTTTTATTTTCATTAATTACAAAAGATATCAATGGTTTGTCCAAAGGCATTCTTGACAATGTAAATATGCTTCAGGTATTGAGTTATTCGAGAACATTGGAATCGCAAGCGGATGAAGAAGGCATGAAGCTAATGGTAAATAATAACATCAATCCAATTGGGATGAAATGGTTGATGGAAGATCTAAAAAAACTAAACCACGATATACCATCAAACATGTCATTTTTAAGTACACACCCACTAACAGACCAACGGATACATAATGCCGATGTTTTTTCGAAGAAATACATACAGATGAATGCCCCTATGCCAGATGTTCAAATATCTCTTTGGGATGAACTGAAAAAGGAAAGCAAAGGGCAATAAGTATTTCCATTCCATTGATTGAACCTTCGACACCATTAATCTAATTTTCCATACCATTCATCTAACTTTCTACTTAAGGCTTGCTTGAAAGATTGTTGATTGCATTCTCTCCATCCCCCCTATTTGAGGGGTTTTTCATTAGCTGCAATAGATGGACTTTTGTGTCGTCAATGAGTAATTAATGAACAATTACACATGACAAATAAAAAATATTTTTCATCATTAAAAAATACAAATATGCTAATTAATCTAAAAATGAATGTTATTGCCATTGCAATTACCGGTTTGATTATGACGGCTACCATTACCGCCCCTTTAACAAAAATCTTTGGAAAGAATTACAACAATTCCAAAGATTTTTCCTGTTGCAAAGGAGATAAATTGGTTGTTCACCACTATTACACTTTCAATGTATTGTGGGTTGAAGTAGCCAATGGATATACCGAGGAAGTAACCGGTCAATCAAATCATGGAGGCTGCGTTATCCAATGCAGAGAATAGTAAACAATAGTATTTAACCAAATTAATAACTCCCGAAAGGGAGTTTTTTTGTGACTATCAAGTATTTATGCTTTACCGCTTAATTAACAATAAAGCGCTGTTTAAGCTTTAACTTTGCACATAGTGAATTAATTAATTTCTTAATTGCTAAAAGTAAAAGGTATGAAACATCTTTTTTTAAAAAAGCGACATTATATTCTTCCAGTAATGATGCTATTTTGTACTACCCCGGTCTTCTCCCACAAAAACAAACAGAAAACAGTCTTTAATCCTGAAAAGAAAAGTCTGTATGATCAACTGAACTTATCTGCACTCGGATTAAAACAAGAAATCTTTGAAAAGGCATTGGCAGGATGGAATGTATTACTTAAAAAACAACAGGTATCAAAGTCTGGATTTCTTTCCATAGTCGATTTATCCCAATCTTCCAACTCAAAAAGATTGTATGTGATAGACTTGGACAAAAAGGTTGTATTGTTTAATACTTACGTAGCACATGGTCGTAATTCGGGCGGAGAGTTTGCCGTAAAGTTTGCCAACAAACTTAATTCATTTAAATCAAGCCTTGGATTTTATTTAACCGGACCAACATATAAAGGTGCGCACGGATTATCCATGAGATTAAAGGGAATAGAAAAGGGGATTAATGATGATGCAGAGGAACGCGGAATTGTAATGCATGGTGCAGCTTATGTAAGCGAATCATTTATAAAATCATGTGGTCGCCTAGGTCGTAGCGAAGGATGCCCCGCTGTTCCAGAAGCACTTTGCCAACCCATTATTAATTTCATAAAGGATGGCTCTTGCTTTTATATGTATTACCCAGACAAACAATATCTAAAACATTCTACATTGGTTTAAGTTGTAATATACTACTTGTTGGTCATTACCAAAAACTACTTCGCTTTGTTGATGACAGATATATAGCATGCCTCCAGTTCCTTTAGCTTTTCCATTTGTGCCTGCACAGGATGAATGAATGGTCTTACTTTTTTTACCAGCAAATACGCATCATCCAGCATCAACCCACTCTTCAATAAATAGGCAATTGCCATCGTAGGTCCACGGCCTAATCCTTGCCTGCAATGAACATATACCGCTCCGCCCAACCTAATTTCTTGTTCAGCAAACTCTGCCCCTTTTATCAAATCTTCCAGCGATGGTGCCGTATTATCTATGGTAGGCAGATGCAGGTATTCAACGCCTTCCAACTCTGCTTCGCTGTAATCGGAATGCATCCGCATATTGATAATGGCAGTAACGCCCAGGTCTTTTAGTTTTTTAAGCCCTATCATATTAAATTGACTACCCAGAAACAAATGGGAGGTAATTTGGCTTCTCTTTATGTTTGGAATGCCAAATACTAACCGGTGGAAGTTGTCAAATATCTTCTGTAAAAAAATGTATATTAATATGCCAATGCTTTTTATCTTAATCATATTCGTAGTTTAATTTATCAATGGCACCAACATCTTTAAGGATTTTGGCAGTGCTTTAATGTGTAAATGAGAAGCTACCTGTTTTATGTCATCGCATATATATTCTGTTGGCCCATGCATACCAATACTTATTTCTTTGCAACGGACATGTTTCAACACATCTGATTCCGTTTGAAAAAGTGTACTTCCTGCCAATTGTAGCATAGAAATCAAACTGGTATCATTCAGTAATATCAGGTCTAAATAACCGTCCGTTATGCTGATATCGGGTAATAAAGAGAAGTCTTCTATCCCAATATTACCGGCATTGGTTACCGTAAGCGCAACGCAGCTTTCAACAAACAATTCACCATCAATCATCATGTTGTAGGTTGTTTGTTTTGCTTCAGCAATGGTTTGCAAAGTTGTAATGCCATACGCCAACTGGCCTAGCCTTCTTTTCATCTCCCTATCGGTATGTAAAATCATATCTGCCATGATGCCAAAGTTCACCCTGAGTAGAAATGGACAACCATTTGCCATCCCCATATCTATATCTGCTATTGTTACCTTACCATTAATCAATAATTCTATCGCATCTTCTGTATCTTGGGGTATGCCAAATTCTTTAGACAGTACATTGGTTGTCCCCCCAGGAATTATTGCCAAAGGTGTATCCTTACCCATCATAGCCCTGGCCACTTCTGTGACACTCCCATCACCGCCATAAATAACAATCAGATCGGTTTTCCCTATCAGGGAAGAGGCGATTTTATAGGACTCCAATTCGTGGATGGTGACAGATACATTCCAGTCAATATTTTTATTTGCAAAGGCATTACTCAGGTAATAAAGTATGGGTTCGGCATTGCCAGATACAGGATTAATGATGATATGAATATGTTTAAACTCCATAATTTATTATACTTATCCACCCCTTCTCAAGTCTGGCATATAATAAAAGAAACACCTTAATGTATGGTTCTGATCATAATGATATCCGTCTGCTTTTTCCTGATCCAATAACATATAACCAAAATCGAAGCTTAAATGCTTGTTTATATGTTGTTTTAGACCAATAAACAAATCTATTCTGATCGAAAGCGTTATATACAATTTCCTTACCAGTCTGCACACAAAGCCCATCTTCTCCTGCCATCTCTGTTCATTCCTCAATCGTCCCAAAAAAATCACTTTATTCAACTTGAATATCACTTGTGCCTGCTCGTAAATGCGGTTTTCATTTGCATAGTTATGCCTTCCCTGTACTGTTGGTGCCAACCACATTTGTGCGTATCCTAGCGTGAAAGTGATATTATCATTGAGCCAATAGTTTACGCCTACACGGGCAAAATAGAAATTAGGACTGGCAAATAGTTGGTTAGCCCCTATAATGCAAGTCGGCAACCATCCCCCATTTAGTGGTGAATCGTTATGTACTGTTGATACTTATCCAAGATTGTGTCTGATTGTTTACCACCCGCTGCGTTATCTGTGCAGTAAGTTTATTGGTTACAATTAGTAATACCATTGAAATAATGACAATACCTGATAAGCAACCAAATTTTAATTGTTTCATTTTAATATCTTTAAGGAGAGAAAATAATTTTAATAGTTATTTCTTAGCAAAGAGAACCTTGATGTCTTTTACAGATTCCTTACGCAATAAAAGCATGGGTACTATCACACCAACGGTAAGGCTGATAAAAACAAACAACACTTTCAGTCCACAATTCACCGTTTCTGCCATCGTAGTAAGGTATATGGACGATTTCGGGTTGCCTATAAGTGTAATTAATCCTAGCATCATACGATAAGCCAAAATACCCGGTACCATTGGAATTACAGCCGGAATATAAAATATTAGTGGTGGCGTATGTTTGTAGTGAGCTGCGGGGATACTTAAAAATCCAATTGCCACAGCACCCAACAGTGATGCAAATGCAATATTGAATTCAAAAGACAACAATAACAGCTTTATAAAAACACCAATCGCTCCAAACAAAAAGATTTGAAATAGGCTACGGGGAGGCACATTAAAAAGGGCGGCAAACCCCAATGCCGCCAATCCTGCCCAAATTGATTTGTATAATAATATCCAACCCATGATTACTAAAATTGATAGATTAATGCGGAAGTAAGTATGCCCAAGGCAATGGTAAACGAGATAAGCATCCCCACAATACCACGAGTAAGCCCATTCTGTATATTTCCATCAATGATGTCCGAGAAAGAATTGATGAATTGAACCCCAGGAATCAAAAATAATACAGACGTAACATAGGCATGGTTCTGACCATCACTCAGTCCCAATTTAGAAGCTGCCCCCGCAATGAGTGATGCGATAAAAGCCGCAAAATAGACAGCCATATAAGGATTAAACTTTGCCTTTACAGATTCTTGCCTTACAAACAAACCCACTGCAGATGCCACAAAAGTGAAAGCAAGATCTATCGGGCTACCATCCGCCAAAGAACAGAATCCCGCACCCGCCAAGCCTACCAACAAAAGCACCTGCCACCGCGGATAGTGGGGCAATTCTTCCAATCTTTTTAGTTCAGATTTTATTTAGGAAATAGTCCATTGGTCGGCAACCAGACTCCAACTCATTTTGCTGATACCAGAAATCGTTTTAAAGTTTACAATGTGTAATGGAGTAACCCTTATTGCCGTAAAAATAGAAGAATCATTCACATCAAGCATGGTCAGCATGATAGACCGCTGGCTTATATTTTGTTCTACCTTATGTCCAAAAGCTTCCGAAATACGGCTTACCGTTGTGCGCACCCTGCCCGTATTTGCCCCAGCACTCATCAACATCGTGCCTACCCGTAGAAGCACGTCTGCCAGTTCTTTCATTTCTGTGGGAGTTGCGGTATAGCCTAATTCATTCATAAGAAATTCTATAAATACTAATTGCAAAATACTGCATAACCATAATTTAAAAGGGAACAAGTAATTACCTGTTCCCTTTCATTATCTATACTTTTAAATATGCTCTGGTTCTAATGCCCAATGTTCGGGAGAACGCCATAATGCAGATAAGAGTAATTCCCGCATAAAATAAAACTCCTTAGGAAGTTTATCATAGAGTTTTGCAAATAACTCTTCATGAGATAATAATTCTTGTTTCCAAAGTTCACGATCAATGTTCATAATCTTCGCAAAGTCATCTTTAGTAAAGTTTTCTATGCATGTCCAATCCATATCTTCATAGCGAGGCATCCAACCTATTGGGCATTCTACAGCACTTGCCCCACCATGCACACGTTGAACAATCCATTTCAACACCCTCATGTTTTCGCCAAAACCTGGCCATAAGAATTTGCCATTTTTATCTTTTCTAAACCAATTAACACTGAAGATACGAGGTGCATTACCCAGAGTGCGTCCAAACTGTAACCAATGATTTACATAATCGCCCATGTGATAACCCATAAAAGGCAACATGGCAAATGGATCGCGCCTTACCTTTCCTATTTCTCCAAAAGCAGCGGCAGTCATTTCGCTTCCCATGGTTGCAGCTGTATAAACCCCGAAGTTCCAGTTGAAAGATTGACAAACCAATGGAATGGCAGTACTTCTTCTTCCTCCAAAAACAAATGCTTCTACAGGAACTCCGTTTGGATTATCCCACTCGCTATCTATACAAGGATTTTGATAGGCAGGTGCTGTAAACCTTGAATTGGCATGTGCGGCTGGTTGCCCGCTTGTAGGATCATGAGGCAAACCTTTCCAGTTGGTCAATCCTTCTGGCACTTCCTTGGTCATACCTTCCCACCAAACATCCCCATCTTTTGTAATGGCCACATTGGTAAAAATGGTATTTGCTTTAATGCTTTCCATTGCATTAGGATTGGTTTTATAGTTGGTGCCCGGTGCCACACCAAAATAACCTGCTTCGGGATTGATGGCAAAGAGGCGGCCATCTTCTCCTTTGTGAATCCAGGCAATATCATCGCCCACTGTTGTCACTCTCCAGTCATCCACGCCTTTTGCAGGTATCATCATAGAAAAGTTGGTCTTTCCGCAAGCACTCGGAAAGGCGGCAGCCACATAAGTCTTTTGTTTTTCTGGTGATTCTACACCCAAAATAAGCATGTGTTCTGCCAACCAACCTTCTTCTCTCCCCATAACGGAAGCAATACGAAGTGCAAAACATTTTTTACCCATCAACGCATTTCCGCCGTATCCACTACCATAAGATATGATCTTTCTTTCTTCAGGAAAATGGGAAATATATTTTACCGTAGGATTATTTGGCCATTTCACATCAGGTTCGTTACCAACTACTGGTGCACCAACTGTGTGAATACATTTTACAAATTCCCCTTTTTTCAAGTATGGATATATACCTCCACCCATTCTTGTCATGATGTGCATGTTGGCAACCACATATTCAGAATCCGTCAGTTGCACACCATACCTTGCATAAGGAGAACCAACGGGGCCCATACAAAAAGGAATCACATACAGCGTGCGGCCTTGCATAGAACCTTGCATCAAGTTGTTTAATAATGATTTCATTTCTTTTGGTTCCATCCAATTGTTGGTAGGACCGGCATCTTCCTTCCGGCGGCTACAGATAAAAGTTTTATCTTCTACCCTGGCCACATCGGTGGGGTCGCTAAAACAGGCAAAACTATTAGGGCGTTTTCCCTCATTCAATTTAATGAATGTCCCTTTTTTCACAAGCAATCGGCAGAGGCCATCATATTCTTCTTTAGTGCCATCGCACCATTTTACAAAATCAGCTTCGCAATGGTTGGCAATGCTGTTTACCCAGCTTTCCAGCTCGGCTTTGGCTGGAGAGGTTTCTTGAAATGGAAATTTAGTTTCCTGACTCATAATCTTTAAATTTTATTGTTTAATGAATGTATTTTTTCTACTTAATCTGTTTAAATGCCCTATTTGATAATGGGTGCAAATTGCTCAAGAATTCGTTGGCATATAGTGACCTAAATCATCAGTGTTCATTTTTTTTACTGATAATGGTCATGTTTATAAAGTAGGGGCAATTATTATTGCTGATAGAGGGATAAAAAGAAGGTTAAATGGTTTTTATTTTTTATTTTTATTAAGTAACCTATAGCACTTATTGAATGATTTGAATGACAAAAATGATTGATTTCCTTTATTGTTTAAGATTCTAACTACTTGTCTCATTTTAGTTACAACTAGAGACTTTTGTGTTACACCTTGTCTCATTTTAGTTACAACTAGAGACTTTTGTGTTACACCTTGTCTCATTTCT
>JANYEU010000175.1 GCA_025362915.1 Chitinophagaceae bacterium
TGCAGACCTTTAATTGGTAATTGCAGACCTTTAATTGGTAATTGCAGACCTTTAATTGGTAATTGCAGACCTTTAATTGGTAATTGCAGACCTTCAATTGGTAATTGCAGACCTTCAATTGGTAATTGCAGACCTTCAATTGGTAATTGCAGACCTTCAATTGGTGATTGCAGACCTTCAATTGGTAATTGCAGACCTTCTATTGGTAATTGCAGACCTTCTATTGATGATCGCAGACCTTCAATTGGCGATTGCAGACCTTCTATTGATGATTGCAGACCTTTATTTAGCAGCCATTTTATTCAAATCCTTACCTCTCACTAAATTTTCCACTTCTATGCCAGCAAACATAACCGCGAACAGCCCATGTGTATCGTCATCAAAATAAGGACGGTTTATGTAATAGTTCACATCATCCGAACACATGGTACCCATGCAAATATCATGTACAGTACCATCTGAGTCTATTTTGGTTTTCAGCGCATTCCATGCTTTCATAACTATGGGCTTGTAAGTTTCAGCATCCAGCCAACCATAGTTTACGCCTCTTGCAATAGCCATCGTAAAAATAGCCGTACCAGACACTTCCTCCTTCGAGTCTGTCCTATCTAGTACATTATACCAAAAGCCATTTGCGTTTTGAAGTTTTACCAAAGCAGCTACATGTTTGCGGTAATGTTCTAAAATAGCCTTATACTGCGGATGGTTTTTAGGCAAATTCATTAACACTTCCGATGTTGCCCAAATGCCCCAACCATTAGCCCTACTCCAATGGGGCATTAGGTTATTACTATCCGAAAACTTAGCGTGGCGGTATAGATTGGCATCGCTGTCCCAAACCTGCGTACTGAAATTTATTACCTGACTGGCAGCATCGTCCAACAATTTCTTTTTAAGTTTTGCATCCTGCGTATAAATAGAAGCCTGTACCAAAAAGGGGATACCCATAAACATATCATCCACCCATGTAGTGTATTTCTGTGGCGTTAACCTAGTAAATATATTGCTGCCAGGCATCCGCAATTGTTCGTTCACGGCATAATTAATCATCTTATCTACAAATTCCTGATAGGCTGCCTTGTTAGGAAAAGAAGCATCTTTTTGTAAGCGATAAACCAATGGCAATGATGGGGCAAGCGTAAAATCCAGTAATGGCACACCCAAAATTTCCTTATTTGCAGAACTATCTGCATTCAATGTTTTTACTTGGTAATTAACAAATGGAATCCCATTCAAATGGAAGTCGCAAAAATTAACTGCATAATCCTTATATCTTTTCTCCCCCGATAGTTCTGCTAGTTTTTCCATGGCCCATGCCATGCCACCATTGTGGTAATTCCAATTATAGCTTGTTCCCCATTTTTTGGGATTAATCATGCCACCCAATACCTCTACCTTGGGTATTGTCCATGTAACTGGCTCGTCAATTCCCTGATACATGTAACCAAAAGCAATCTCTTTTTCTGGAGGAAACACTTCATTCAAACCTGCATTTCCATCATTTTTAAAAGGTCCTACCACTAACCAATTGGACACATTAGCCAACGATTTATCAATATACTTCATACCCACCAACCCTATTCCTGGATAAATAATGGTCTTGTTTAAAATGGCACCCTTGGTACTTGGCGGCTGAATATATACTTTCCACTCTTTACCACGGGTTTCAGACTTTATCAACAACAGGTTATTGCCTTTTTTTAGTGGTAGCTTGCACTCGTTGCCCATTTCAACCCCCCTTTCCTCATACTTCAAGTTAATAGCCCTCTCGCCATTTTTTTCATAAACCAACTGATTATTTAGCCAAATCTTGCAACCATCATTATGTTCAAATTGCATGGTAAAATCCATGGCAACTGGTGCATTTAAGATAGTGGTGGCATAAGCAACAGCCGCTTGTTTCAGCCCAAAAGTTCTACCAAAATCAATTACCTGAACACCATTAAAAGTTTTATTTGGCGGTGGAACAGACAACTGGTATTTGAATGGCGTTTCTATAATGAGCTTGTTACCAACCAATTCTATAACCTCCAATGGTGACGTTGTGCTAAGTGTATTCGTTTGTGAAAAAGCACATACGGTACTAAAAACTGCGGTTAAGATGCCAATAAAAGCGATTCTGATTCTTGGTGCTGTATTAACAATAATAGCAAGTCGCATTATATAAATTCGTTAGACATTAAAAATGTAAAGAAACAAAAAGCACCACGGAAACACTAGACCTATTGATGCAAAAGGTTTACCCAATGAGCCATTTGAGACAAAAAACAAAGTTTTGATGAATGTCACGGCTCCTTGTTGTACAATTTTCCCAATAACTGATAATTATCTATGAATAAGTAAGCAATGAACAGGAAAAAGTGGAAAGTTTTTTGATTTATAAAAAAGTAATGATTTGGATAATTAGAAAACATTAGATTAAAAACAAGACTTATCTTAAAATGTGTTGAATAATTTAAGATTGTTTTCCCACAAGACAACACAATTCAATCCACTTTGATTTGTACTCAGCCAAGGTTATTTTAAACTAATTGAATATGTAACACCTAATAATGTACATCACTTAAAACAATCAACACTAAAAATTGTGGGAATAATATTATCGAAATCAACCTGAAATTTTAAATTATAGGATTAAGTAATAGGTTTATAAACTGTTTTTGATATGCCTGTTTCTGTGCTCAAATTGAATTAATCAGAGGTGATTGGTAAAATGAATCATAAGTTAATCACTGATTATGTCTAAAACAAAAAAGCCTCATAAATAATTTATTTACAAGACTTTTTTATTAATCTATGCGGACCGGACGGGACTCGAACCCGCGACCTCCGCCGTGACAGGGCGGCATTCTAACCAACTGAACTACC
>JANYEU010000196.1 GCA_025362915.1 Chitinophagaceae bacterium
AATATCCCTGCATTCTTCCCTTAGGCGCATATCCTTTGGAAAGAAAAGAACACCAACACCATACTTGCCATAGGCTGGTAAATGGACACCCATTTTCAAACATTCGTCAAAGAAAAACTCATGTGGAGTCTGAATGGCTATTCCTGCGCCATCACCAGTATTGTTTTCACAACCGCATGCCCCACGGTGTTCCATATTTTCCAAAATGGTCAGTGCATCGGAAATTATCTGGTGAGATTTGTTGCCTTTTATATTCGCAACAAACCCAATACCGCACGAATCATGCTCAAAAGAAGGGTCGTAAAGACCGGTAGTACTTGCCATCAATGGTCGATTATATAAAGTAAACAATTAAAAAATTTCCTATTAGCAAGCGAACCGAGGTCGTCAAAGATAATTGAAGAAATTGAATTTTTCACAATAGATTATTTCTAAACATCTGGAGACTATATTAGATGACTTTCAACAAAAGAATCTATTCGCTGCTAAAATATTAATTCTACTAACAAAATCGGGGTTGCTTTTGTTTGATTATGTTCTTATGCTAATCATTATCTGCCGTTAGTTTAATCTTTACTCCAAGATTAATAACCGCACCTTCCAAAGGCGTATAAATATCTTTAAACACCGGGTTGGTAACCGTTCCAGAATAGATATTATCCCAACGTGATTGGCGACGGTCGGTAATGTTTTCTGCATTAAAAAACACATCAAAGTTCTTCCACATCTTTTGCACCAACACACCAAACGTTACAAAACCTTTACCTGTTGTACCATCTTCCAATAATTGTTCTCCTGTGTAAAAAGCCTCAATGCCCGCCCTGAAATGGTCTTCTATTTCATAGGTTGCATCAAAACTCAACCTGTCTTTTGCCGTAAGTGGTTGGGTGGTTGTCAATCCATTAAAGTGTTGTTTTGTATCTGTGTGCGTGTAGCCAAAATAGAAATTAAAATCATCAAATCCAAGTTTGATGTTTGTTTCTGCTCCTTGTGTGTACAGGTTTCCATTGGCATTGATAAAGGTATTGTTTTGTAAAATCAACGGGTCTTGCACATAAGTATAAAAGAATAACTGATTGATATTGATGGTTGCATCGCCCCAATGCCCCCTATAATTAATATCCGCATTGCCACCCACAGATTGCTCTGCTTTCGTATTTGCCATCACAATTGGATTGATGACAGAATACCCTTTCTCTTCGCTTTGGTCATTAAATATGGAAGGCATTTTATAACCCAATCCTCCACCAATCCTGCTTGTCCATTGTTTGTTTAGCTTAAATAGTCCATTCAGTCTTGGCAGCATAAATATCCCATTTGTCTTATCCTTTGGTGCGGGTGTGTTATAGTCTCCCCTTAGCCCACTTTCCAATGAAAATACCTTGGATACTTTGTAGGTGTTCTGTACAAACAATCCTATGGTTGTTGCACTATAATTAAATTTATCTACGGGTTCAGTGGTGGTAAAATGGTCGGTAATCAAGTTTGCACCTGCCACCCAATCTGCTTTACCCCCATGCGAAACATAGTTCACCTCACTAAAAGAAGTTAATTGCTTGCCAGCAAAAACGTTATTTGGTGATGATAGGTTTCTACTAAAATATCCTACAGTGCTCTTCAGGTTCAAGCTACTTTCCGTGTTTATTTTATGGGTGAAAGATAACTGTGTAGAATACCTGTAACTCTCATTCCTTTCAAAATATTGGTGTGTATTATCGCTTTGCCCTGCCAATACTTTCATATCTCCACCAAAGCGATTTTCGTACAATGAGTTGATACCCAACCATCCACTATTATTAGTATCGGCGGTATAAAACAACTTCGGATTGAACGTAATTCGGTTTGTTTTTGGTATTGCCGAAAATCCTTCCCCGCTAGGGTCATAAGCACCATTATAGTTATATGCCCCAAAGATGGTGGTGCCAATATGTTTCCATTTTTGTGCATAGAAGCCGCTTGCATCTGCCCCTTTTGCATTGGTTCCGTTTAGTAAAAAAGTAAGTTTAGGATCGTTGGTTGGTGTCTTGGATATCAAATTCACCAAACCGGCAATAGCCCCACCGCCATAAATGGTAGATGCCGAGCCTTTTATATATTCCACCTGTTTTAGGTCTAGCGGTGCAATCTGCAAGATGCTTAATCCGCCAGAAAACCCTTGATATAGCGGCATTCCATCCTTTAATAGTTGTGTATAACGGCTATCCAATCCTTGTATCCTAAAGTTTGCCGTACCACTCACCGCCGATGTCTGCTGCACAGCAATGCCCGTACTTTCTCCCAACAGCATCTTTATGTCGCCAGGACGCATGGTGCTTTTTTCATCCAGTTCTTCCAGCGGCAATGCTTCTATCCGGGTAGGCACATCCTTAATGTTTTGGTTGGTACGGGTAGATTGCACCACCACATCTGCAAATTCGCCCTCCTTAGGGTTCAATGTCAGGTCTATTATTTCTTCTTTAATCGGGAATAGAAACACTTGCTCCAAAGAAGCGTAACCTACATGGCTAATCTCTATTTCAAACTTGCCATCGGGAATATTTTTAATGGTAACCACACCATTACTATCCGCGGCAGCACCTGTTTTAAGTGCTGGTATTCTTGCAGTAGCCCCACCTATTGCTTGTTTTGTTTTGCCATCGTGAATGATAGCCTTAAATGTATTTTGAGCGATGGCTGCCACGCACATAGCCATCCCTAGTAGAGATAATAATATTTTCATTAAAAGAGTTTTTTTGATTGAGAAAAGAAAAGTCAAGTTGCCAGTAACAAGTTACAGGTTGCAGGTTACTGGTTACCGGTAACTTGCAACCTGTAACTTGTTACTGGCAACCTGCTAACTGATAGGCGGCCTCAAATTTTCGCCTTGATAACCTGATATTTGGAAGAGAAAAGAACGTGTGAATGGTTTGGTTATACAAACTTGCGGTTTGGTATAGATATGATATGTGATAGGGGAGAAGTAGAGTGACGGACAAGCCTGATGTTGAAAGTTCAACGAACCTGCTGCGGGTGCATCGTGTTTGTTATGCCCCAATAAATCCTTACCGCTCCATATATAATCGCCAATGAAATCAATAATATCTGGTGTTTCTGTTGTTACCTTGCAGTAAGAATGATACATGTCTGGCAAATCTGGCATTAACGAGAAATCCCCCAACGGCAATACCATACTTCCCGCCAAAAAGTAGCAACCCAGAAACAATGTTGTGAAGTATTTAATCATCAGTAGGTGTAAATGATAGTGGCTTTATTAAACTAGCGGCGAAATTAATAGATTTTGGGGAAGAGAATGGGGAATGTTTGGAATAGTGTTCCAGTGGGTGGACTAACTGGAAAGAACTTGACTAGCTGGTTATATTTATAAAGGGATATGTTTTAGTAGGTCATCGAGTTCTTTATCGGAAAGGCTTTCTTTTTCAGATTTATCATAAATAGACAACAGATAAACAGTATTATCTGCAATAACAAAGTTTGTAATAATCCTAGATCAATCGTTTTTACATTATAGCTCATTCAGAAAATCTTCTGCGTTACGGGCTTCCTTTTTACCAGCCCTAATTAGTTTCATTTCCTCAACCGCTTCCTTTATTTCTTCCATCAATTCAGCTTTACCGTCTGTAATTGGTTTTGCTTTCACATA
>JANYEU010000197.1 GCA_025362915.1 Chitinophagaceae bacterium
AATGTGGAAAGCCTTAGCATGGCTGAAATAGAAAAGACAGTAGTTGTATTGGCTACAAAGGCAAGGGACAGCAAGCTTACTGCCGATGACTTGCAAGGAGGCACATTTACCATTACCAATGGTGGTGTTTTTGGTAGTTTGATGAGTACGCCTATTATTAATGCACCACAAAGTGCCATATTGGGTATGCACAAGATACAGGATAGGGCAATGGTGATAGATGGTAAGGTAGAAGTTCGTCCCATGATGTATTTGGCATTGAGCTACGATCACCGTGTGATAGATGGACGTGAGAGTGTAAGCTTTTTGGTAAGGGTAAAGGAATTGTTAGAAAACCCTCAGTTGTTATTGATGGGTAAAGACCCGGTTAAGACTTTGTTGGAACTGTAGAAAGAAAAGTCAATAGTCATAAGTCGATAGTTAATAGTTAAAAGAGGCATTCAAGAAGATAATACTTCGGAGAATGCCTCTTTTGTTTATGGAAGAAGATTTTAATTAACTTAGTAACGGTAAATACAGTGATGATAAAACTCCTAACTATCTATATATCATTACTTGCGTATCGTTTCATAATGAAGAGCAATAACTCCGCAAGAAAATGTTTTTGATTCTACAAGCTTTAATTTGGTTTTCTCTGTAATGTTTTTAAACAATGGCATCCCTTCTCCAAGTAATATTGGATTAATAAATATCCAAAACTCATCAACCAACCCTTCATGCAGTAATGAATGGGAAGCAGACGGACTTGCGAAAATTAAGATATTCTTCCCATCCTGTTTTTTTATCTCATTTATTTTATCTTTAATACCGTCACTTATTACTGTTGCGTTAGTAAGTTCCTTTTCGTTAAGAGTATTAGATAAAACAATTTTAGAAACCTTATTATACCAGGCTGAATGTTCTTTATCATGTTTGGACGCATTTGGTTTATCTCCCGCTGTAGGCCAATAGCTTTGCATCATCTGGTATGTAACCCTTCCATAAAGTGCTGCATCTGCTTGGTCTGTCATTGTTGCCACAAAATCAAATATAGACTCATCTACATTAATCCAATTCATTTCTCCATTCATTCCTGCAACAAAACCATCTAATGATGCGTGCATAAAAAATATTAACTTTCTCATTTGCTCTTTACTGTTTTAAATTTTCCCTTTATATTTTGGATCAAAATCTACCATCCATTCAATGCCATATTTATCTCTAAACATACCAAAATAAGAACCCCAAGGGCTGTCGCCAATGGGTGCTTCAATTTGACCGCCTGCCGACAGTCCATTAAATAATTTGTCTGCCTCTTCCTTGCTTTCTGCACTTATGGCAATCTTACTTCTATTTTCATTTTCATTGGTCGGTTCCATACTATCAGGAACGTCATTAGCCATTAAAATATTTTTTCCAATAGGCAAGGCAATGTGCATGATCTTATTGGCATCATTTTCTGCTACCGGGCATTCGTCACTTGCCAAGTCTTTAAAACGCATGATTTGTGCGAACTCTCCGCCAAAGACTGATTTGTAAAAATTGAATGCTTCTTCGGCATTTCCGTTAAAGTTTATGTGTGGATTAATAAGTGCCATATTGCTTTTATTTTATGATGTCAAATCTATAACTTTTTTCTACGCTACAGTTGTTGACTCACTAATATTTCAAAGTGGTTATTTGGGTTATACAGGTACTGAAGGAATAGTAATCCCCAGACTAGCTGGGTTGTGATAGCACTCCGATTTTACTTATTGGGGTATTCATAGGCTAAGTGATTATATTTATAAAGGCTATATAAATAATAGCATCACCCGAAGATTTGCTGCAAATACATTTTTGTCTATTTTAAGCGTAATACAATAGGACCTTTAATGGTGATAGTTTAACCTTGGTATTGACGCCCCTTTTACATTTTTAAATACGCACATTTCTTCTTAAACGATTATTAATCGATCAACAAAAAATTGTTGTCTTATACTTCCAGTAGCGTCAATACAAATGTAAGGGACGAATATACCCATCAAGTATCCTATTTCATACCTAAAATATTTCCATTCCTCCCCAAAAATCTCACTTATTGCCAAAAATGGGACACTTATTTGATTAATTATATGCCCTAAATTTTTATACAGCACACTTATTTGATCAATTATATGCCCTAAATTTTTATACAGTACACTTATTGGACGAATTATATGCCCTAAATTTTTATACAGCACACTTATTGCGCGAATTATATGCCCTAAATTTTCGTACAGCACACTTAATGTGCTAATAATATGCCCTTGGTTTGCTGCATGATGGCTTGTTTTCAGGGTTATTAAGCCATTTTCAATTAAAATTAATTTATTTTGAAAAAAAAAATAAATAGTTGAAATAATTTGGAATCATGAAATAAAAGGTATATTTGTGTCGTTCAAAAAATGATTATCGTTTTCTTATTAGGTTATTACTCCACTATAACAAAAGTGTAGCCGCAACAGGGGATATCGCGATGGTTGGTTAAATAGATTTATTAATCGTTTTACATCACCTTTTAAAGTATTTCTTATGGCTAAGTACACAAAAAAGTTCCCGCAATCCAGCATTGGCTACCAACGAGCAATGACCAAAGCAAAAGAAAAGAAAGATGGGGTAGAACATCCTGACGACAATATTCTTACCGCTACTACATCCACCCGTTTAGATACAGATTATGCTGCTTTTGAAGCTGCAAAAAATGCCATTGATGCTAAAAGTGGTATTTATCACAATGCAGTGGCAGATGCCCGCCCACAACGCATATTACTTAGAGAAAGTATTGTCAGCTTTTATGAGAGAATGAATACCCTCATTAAAAAAGGTAAAATATCTGCTGCAGATCGCGCTTATTATGGATTAAGCATTACGAACAGACAGATGCCTTTAATGAATACCGACGATTTGCTTTTGGCTGCTGCCGCAAAGGTTTTAAGTGGAGATATATTGCGCAGGGCTGCAGGCGGTATTGCCATGGACGATCCTACCATTGCTGAGTTTACCATTGTTTACAATATTGCAAAACCATTTATCACCGCTATCAGCAATGCTCTTACTGCATTGAATAATGCCAAAGCGGATTTGGAAAAACAAACACCCGAAATAAAAGACCTTATCAAACACGTATGGGATGATGTGGTAGGGCATTATAGTTTGAGTACCCCTGCTGCCAGAAGACAACAAGCCCGTTTGTGGGGTGTGCGTTATCAAAGTGTGGGTATAGCCTCTACCATTACAGGCGTTTGTAAGGATAGTGTAACCGGTGCTCTTTTGTTTAATGTGCAACTGCACCTTGTAGGCGTAGGGCGTAAGGTGCTATCGGATGCGGAAGGTAGATTTGTTATAAATACCTCTCTTTTTGAAGACCTGACCATACTTGCCAAACTAATAGGCTACGAAGATTTTACCCTTGACTTTTTTAAGGAAGACGGCGTTACGATAGCTGTTAGCATAGTAATGGTGAAGAAGATTGTTTAGTACTGATATATGTTAGTATGGGCGATGGGAGTTACTGGTAATTAACGAATGAACCTTTGCCTTGGATGATGTTTGCCAAACACATCCCCACAAGTAAAAGCAATAGAAAAGTGATCTTCGAATGCCATCTGTAAGTTAATATATAATTGATTGCTGACAACTGGTATCCGATTACTGGTTAACTTGCGCTACTTATTATGGCTCGAAATAAAAATAGCAGTCTCTTCCCCAATGCTGGTTATACCGCCAATTTGTTTGCAGAAGTCATCATTCCGCTATGGCTGCCCATCACTTATACCTGGGCAATACCTGCCCATTTGCAAGCGGCGGCAAGGATTGGATTGCGGGTGGAAGTTGATTTGAGGAATAAGAAATATGCGGGTATCATCAAACGGATAACTACAGAAAAGCCCGCTGCATTTGATCCAAAAGAATTAACTAATATCTTGGATGATGAGCCAATACTATTTGAAAATCAATTGAAATTATGGAATTGGATAAGTACTTATTATATGTGCAGCGAAGGGGAAGTGATGCAAGCTGCCGTTCCTGCCAACTTAAAGCTATCTAGCGAAAGTATCTTGATTTGGAACGAAGAAACCAATTATGACCTGAATGATGGCTCGGCATTTACCGATAATGAATACATTATAGCACAGGCATTGGAAGTAAAAAAGGAACTTCGATTGAGCGAAGTGCAACAGTTGTTGGATTCCAACAATGTTTATCCCGTAATCAAGAAATTGATAGATAAACAGGTTTGTTTTATATGGGAGGAACTGAAGGAGAAGTTTAAAAGCAAAACGGAAACATACATACTGCTAAGTCCGGTTTACCATGATGAAGAGCAACTTTCCAAGTTGTTCAATGAGGCAAGGAACCCTGCACCGAAACAAATGGAGTTGCTCCTATCTTATTTGCACCTTTCTAAAACAGAAGGAGAGGTTACGCAAAGTACCTTGTTGAAGAAATCTGGCGCATCGGCGGCACAGCTAAAGGGATTGATAGAAAAAGGCATTCTACGGGCAGAGAAACGCTCTACAGACAGGATTAAGTTGCTTCCAAAGGATATGAATATGGACTTTGTGCTTTCCTTGGCACAACACACAGCTTTTGACGGAATTAATAAATGTTTTGAAGAGAAGAATGTATGCTTGCTGCACGGCGTTACTGCCAGCGGAAAAACGCAGGTGTATATGAAATTGATAGAACAATATATGCAGCAGGACAAACAAGTGCTGTATATGTTGCCCGAAATAGCGCTGACAGCGCAGATGATACGCAGATTGCAACAACATTTTGGTGGAAACATAGCCATTTATCACTCCAAGTTCAATCCAAACGAACGGGTGGAGATATGGAACAAGGTAAAGGATGGACAAATAAAAGTAGTACTTGGCGCACGGAGTTCCTTGTTTCTTCCCTTTAAGAACTTGGGATTGATAGTGGTGGATGAAGAACACGACGCAAGTTATAAGCAACAGGATCCCGCACCCCGTTATCATGCAAGGGATTCCGCCATTTATTATGCTTCCTTATTTGGTGCAAAGGTTTTATTGGGAAGCGCCACGCCATCCATAGAAAGTTATTATAATTGCCTGCAAAATAAATACGGATTAGTTTCATTATCAGAACGTTATGGTAATGTTGATTTGCCTGTAATAACCATTGTTGATTTAAAACCACTTGCTCCCAAAGACAAGAGTAAGGTGGCATTATCGCCACAATTATTGGAAGCAATAGCAACATCCTTATCGGAAAAGAAGCAGGTTATATTATTCCAGAACCGGAGAGGGTATAGTCCGTATATGATTTGCAACAACTGTGGCTGGATTCCTCAATGCCAGCATTGCAATGTGAGTCTTACGTATCATAAGGCAAAAAACAAACTAAGTTGCCATTATTGCGGCACTACATACCCTGTTCTGCTTACCTGTGCCGCTTGTGGCAGTCATAACTTTATACAGAAGAACTTTGGCACTGAAAAGCTGGAAGAAATGGTGGCAGAACTGTTCCCCAATGCAAGGGTTGCGAGGATGGATTACGATACGGTAAAGGGCAAGAATGATCATGACAACCTGATAAAATTATTTGAACAACAGCGGATAGACATCTTGGTAGGCACACAGATGGTGGTTAAGGGGCTGGACTTTGAGCATGTAAATCTGGTGGGTATTATTGATGGGGATGGGATATTGCACTTTGCCGACTTTAGGGTAAATGAACGGGCTTTTCAACTGATGGAACAGGTAAGCGGACGTGCAGGAAGAAAGGATGGCAAGGGAAATGTATTGATACAGGTAAGTAATGTGCAGCACCCAGTATTAACTTTTGTACAGAATCATAATTATGTACAACTATATGATTTTGAAAAAGAAGGGAGAAATATTTACCAATATCCGCCATACTATCGGATAATACAATTAACCTTTAAACATAGGGATAGTTATGTGGCAGAGGAAGCCGCAAATATGTTATTGCAAGGACTCAAAGTAAACTTTAAGCCTTACCTGCACGGACCGGCACAACCACCTGTAGACAGGGTTCGCAACCAATATTTATGGGAGATATTGATAAAACTACCCAAGGATGCAGGCATAATAAACCAATGCAAACGGGAGATACAACAACAGATGGGAATAATATTAAGCGATAAAAAGTATAGAAGCACAGGGATTGTGGTGGATGTAGACCCAATCTAGTGATGAGTTATGAATTGAAGCATAACCATAAACTCATAACTTATATTTCATAACTCACAATTATAATTAAAAGAAGTGTGGGAACCGTACAAGAAAGGATTTAAGGCATATTTACAACTGGAGAAATCGTTGAGCGATAACTCTGTAGAAGCTTATCTGCATGATGTGGAAAAGCTTACAGAATACCTGCTTGCCGTTAATACACTGAAAACACCTGCGGAAGTAGAGCTAAAAGACTTACAGAAGTTTGTGAAATGGGTGGCAGAACTAGGTATGACAGCAACATCGCAGGCACGTATCATATCTGGCATACGGGGGTTTTATAAATACTGTTTGCAGGAAGATATCTCCAAGACAGACCCATCTACACTACTGGATGCTCCCAAGACGCAAAGATTATTACCAGACACGCTCAGCTTTGATGAAATAGAAAGCATGATTGCAGCCATAGATCTTAGTAAGGCAGAAGGTCATCGGAACAAGGCAATTCTGGAAACAATGTATAGCTGTGGACTGCGTGTAAGCGAAACAGTAAATCTGTTGATTAGTTGTTTATTCTTTGACCAAGGCTATATACGCGTAATAGGGAAAGGTGATAAGGAAAGATTGGTACCAATAGGGCGGGATGCCATAAAATACATCAGGCTTTACTACGAAACAGATAGGAAGCATATTGCCATAAAGAAAGGTTTTGAAGACCACATATTCCTAAACAATAGAGGAACTTCATTATCGAGGGTAATGATATTTTATATCATTAAAGACTTGGCAGCCAAGGCGAAGATAACCAAGACAATATCCCCACATACATTTAGGCATTCATTCGCCACACATTTGGTAGAAGGAGGGGCAGATTTACGGGCAGTACAAGAAATGTTAGGACATGAAAGCATTACCACAACCGAAATATACACACATTTAGACAAAGAATTTCTTAGGGATACATTACAACAGTTCCATCCGGCATATAAGTATTAGGCTAATCTGGAATCGGGAGGAACGATAAT
>JANYEU010000212.1 GCA_025362915.1 Chitinophagaceae bacterium
GTGCTAAAAAAAAGTTCATTTTTAGCACTATGTCAATTACTTATTTGATATTTGGTGTTGACATATCCCCGTTTTTAAAATCTACTCCTCTAACGATTCTTTAACCCCTCACCAGACCCTTGTAGTAAAGGCGATGAGGGGCTTTTTTTATTACATTATCACTTGATCTTCATTTCACTTTTGCAAAAACAAAATATCCATCAAACTTGGCACTAATAGAAATTAACAATACTCTAGTTCTTAATAAAAGAAGAGGCCCCCCCTGTCAACACTCTTGCAATTTATCTACTCTCAACTTTAATGGCTACTTTGTTGGTTTTTCAAGCTATTCCACTACAATGAGTAATATTCATAGAAACATAACCTTTCAAAAAATCTCCATATTAAGGTTATTGCTTTCTATAATAACGGGAGTATTGGTTCAGTATTGCTTTAATATCATAGTTTTATATTTTGCAATAGCGGCAATAATCTCCTTATTATTATTTGCCTTGCTGAACTTTGTCTCAATCACCCAAAAGGTATTATTCAAACCCCTCCTCATGGGACTCAGCCTGATAATTTTCTTTATTTCCATCGGCGGTATTGTTAGTTTTGAGAAAAATGAAATACACAACAAAGAATGGATTGGCAATTATTATAAAGCAGGCTACCCTGTTTTACTTACATTGCAAGAGCCATTGGTAGCGAGGGCAAAATCTTATAAGGCATTGGCAAAGGCAGAAGCAGTCTTGATAAACAACCAATGGCAGCCTGTAAAAGGAAACGTGTTATTGTATTTTATAAAAGATGCGGCTGAACCCAGCTTAAAATATGGCTCACAATTGATAGTTGCCAATCCTCTAACCGAAATTGAAAATGCAAACAACCCTGGCGGATTCAATTATAGGGAATATTGCTTTTTTCAACACACCTATTATCAATCTTTTCTAAAAGCCGGTAGTTACAAGGTGCTAAATAGCTATAGTACAACTTATTTGGGTAGTCTTATAATTAATACAAGGGTTTCCATTTTAAGCATCCTTCGCAGCAATATTAGTGATTCGGAAGAGCTGGGTGTAGCGGAAGCTTTGCTGATAGGATACCGAGATGACTTGGATAAAGACCTCGTTCAGGCCTATAATAATACTGGTGTCATCCATATAATAATTATATCAGGCTTGCGCATGGGTATGATTTACGGCTTGTTACTCTTTTTATTCCGCCCCTTCAAAAACAAAAGATGTGTGGCATTTGTTAGGCCTATTGTTATTCTCTTGGTGCTTTGGGGCTTCTGTCTCATAGCGGGTGCCGCCCCCTCTGCCACCCGAAGTACTGTTATGTTTAGCTTTATATTGTTAGGCGAAAGTATCAATCGCCGAACCAATATCTATAATAACCTTGCCCTGTCTGCTTTGATTATCTTGTTAATCAATCCATTTAGCCTGTGGGATGCAGGCTTTCAGCTTAGTTATGCCGCCGTAATTAGTATTCTAGTCTTCTATAAGCACATCCATAATTGGTTCTATTTTCAAAATAAGTTACTGGGTTTTATCTGGAGTCTTTCTGCGGTCACCCTCTCTGCACAGATACTTACCTTGCCGCTTATCCTGTTTCATTTTCACCAATTACCCACGCTTTTCTTGTTCACAAATGTGTTGGCTGTCCCTTTTTCGTGTCTCATTTTGTACGCAGAACTATTATTGGTCATCATTTCTCCAATGCCTTTTCTAGCTACCATCATGGGAAGATTTGTTGGTTGGATGCTGGGTATCATGAACACATATATCAGCAACGTAAACGATCTCCCCTTTTCAGTATGGTCAAACATCCACGTTACGCAACCGCAGGTATTGTTGCTCTATGGTTTTATAATTGGCATGGCAGGTTGGTTATTATATAAAAATAAACGATGGTTTTTAAGTGGACTATTTTTCTTTTTAATCTTCTCTGGATACAATGCAATGGATCTTATCATTAAATCGAAGCAACAAAAGCTTATCGTTTATAACATATCCCAACACTCAGCAATCGACATTATAGATGGAACCAGTTATCTCTTTGAAGGTGACAGTTCATTGAAAGAGGAGAATTTCCTTTCCAACTTTCATCTAAAACCGGCACGCATATTAAATAGGATAACCGCCGCCAATACACTTTCCACTGTTTTATTCAATCAAAACATTATCAAATCAAACAAGAAAACCATTCTTATCATCAATAAATCCTTCGCCAATTACCCTGTTCCAACGCAGAAACTACAATTCGATGCAATCATTATCACCAACAACCCCAATATCTACATCAAGGATTTAACTGCCCTCTTCAAATGTAACCTATATGTCTTCGATGCCTCTTCGCCAACTTATAAAATAAATTATTGGATAAAGGATGTCATCGCCGCCCGTCTGAATTATTATTCCGTGACCGAAAAGGGTGCTTTTGAGATGGTATTGTAACAATTTTTTTAATGCACTTGGCATTAAATAACCTATATTGATTTTTTTTCTATTGGATTATATATTTAGTAAATCTAATTCTGTACTTCTTAGGAGAACTTTCGGTGTCTATACCTTATAACCTTTAGCACCCGTTCATAATGTTTTAGGCACGCTGATTTCAATAATTTTTTTCTATAAATAATTAACTGGATAAAATAATGAGTCACTTCCTTTCGTTTTATTGTTTATGGAAAAAGGTGTACAAATCAGGAAAAACTACCCAAG
>JANYEU010000222.1 GCA_025362915.1 Chitinophagaceae bacterium
AAAGAGGCTACACCACTTGTAAGCCCAATGATCTCAGCCACCGTCATTCCACCACCTTTCTTTTCTGGTATTTTAGGAACCAATATTTCTGAACCTGGGGTAATGGTTGGGTATCGTTTAAAAAATAAAAAATGCTTTATCCTACTTGCATCCCCATTTGGGTATATAACATAAACCTTTCTTTCGCGGGCATTATCAGTATATCCGCCAGCCTTGTCTATGTAATAATTTAGAGAAGCATCCCTCCTATAAACAACTTCTGATGGCACCATCACTTCGCCGTTCACTTTTATTTCATTCTTTTGTTTAGGAATACTTAGTACATCACCTTCTTGAAGTAATATATCGTCTATTCCATCGGGTGTACTTAAAATCTTACTCAGATTAAGCCCCACTTTAATGGTCGGCTTGGTATAACTCTCAGTAAGGGTACTGCTGGTATCTTTAAGTTCTTTCTGTATTTTTTTTACTTTTTCTTCTGCTTCATTAGTTTGCTTTTGTATGCTACTGTTTACCCGTATCAAATTGGCTGCTTCTACAAAAGCCTCGCCAGTAAGTCCACCAGCACGTTTTAACAGATTACTTACACGCTCGTTTTTCTCTGCCAATACATAGTTGCCAGGGTATTTTACTTCCCCTTCTACCTTAACACTTATTTGCTCCCTATAATCTTTTTTCTTTCGCACCGAAACAACATCCCAAGGCTGTAACTCTATCTCGTTTCCAATTAGCTTCAAGTCTTTTTGGGCTGAAACATTTATGATGGTAGCCATCTCATTTTTCCTGCTATCATCATCACTTTTTATCCTCCGTGCAATTTCAATATTTCCCATTGCGGCTGCATCTGTAACACCCTCTGCCAAGAATAGTAAATCGCTTAGTGTTATCCCTTGGAAGTAAGGAAAAATACCAGGCTTCTTCACTTCTCCCTCAAGCGTTAATGTATATTTCTCTTTGTATGCAGCAGCTTCTCCTATAACAACTTCATCATTTTTTTGCAAAGAGATGTCGGCTACCTTTTTTGCTATTATAGCTTCTATATCAAAAGGGATTATCTTCTTAGTTAAATCGGTGTCGTTCGTCCGCACAACCACGCCCCTATCCTTAAATGCATCTTCTTTTAGACCATCGGCTTTTGCAATCAATCGAGCCAACGTGAACCCTTCTTCCAATTCATACGTTCCTGGTCTATATACGGCACCCGATATGGTTACCTTATTATCGTATCTGTTCAGTATTTTCGCAACAACAATAGAGTCTCCTTTTTGAGGATTATACAGTCCGAAATTAGGTTTAGCCACATCCTTTACTCTTCTTTCCTTTTCAGTAACCTGTTTTACTTGGATGGAAGCCGTATAAGCCTCATTTGAAAATCCTCCAGAAAAATCTACCAGATTACTCAAATTATCCGCTGGGAGTATCTCAAATATTCCTTCTCTTTTTACTTCCCCCATCAAACTTACCTGAACTTTAGCAGGAGGAATCCGTATCACGTCCTGATCTGTAAGGCGTACATTATTTGTTTGGTCACCTCTCAATAAGAAGTCATAAGCATCAAGCTTTGTTATTACCTTGTTGTTCCGTATTAATTCTATTTGTCTGAATGAACCCTTGTTTGTTGGTCCACCGGCAGCATATAATGCATTAAATAAGGAAGATAAGGAAGAAATATTGTACGACCCTGGCTTCTTCACCTCACCAATAACCGTAATTTTTATGCTTCTTATTTTACCAATACTTACTTGTAGTTCCGTTTGATTATTGGCCATGCTGGCATAGCCACTTTTAATCATTTTACCTTTAATACGCTTGGTAGCTTGCTCTATTGTAAGACCAACAACCGGAACAATCCCTATAAATGGGATGTTGATGCTTCCTTCTGGAGAAACTGTAAGACGATAATTGGCTTCTTGATAACCAAATACATCAATAATCAATTCATCATCAGGGCCAAGAGAATAGTTTTTAGGAGTCGGAATTCGAAGATTTGGTTCAAAAATAGGCGTTGGATTATCAAACAACTCACTCCCAAACACGGTATTTTTTATTTCTTTTTCCTTTTCCCTTTGCATGTTTCTAGGAAGATAATCGCTACTGTCGTTTTCTGTCACCCTACT
>JANYEU010000223.1 GCA_025362915.1 Chitinophagaceae bacterium
AGCTGGTAATGATGGCGATGTGGTTTTGGGTTATGATTCATTGGCAGGAAATCTTCAAAAAGGAAATCCTTATTTTGGGGTATTGGTGGGTAGGTATGCCAACCGTATTGCGAAAGGAAAGTTCACTTTAGATGGAAAAACCTATCAATTGGCAACCAATAACGGACCAAATGCACTACACGGTGGTTTGAAAGGTTATGATAAAGTAGTTTGGACTGTAGAGAAATTGGCTGGTGATAGCAGTCTTCAATTAACCTACAAAAGCAAAGATGGCGAAGAGGGGTATCCAGGAAATGTGGTGGCAACGGTGGTTTATTCTTTGTCTTCTGCCAATGAATTGAAGATAGATTATAAAGCTACCACCGATAAGGCTACCCCTATTAATTTGACCAATCACTGCTATTTTAACTTGTCAGCTGGTGCAGATTCTACCATCTTGAGTCATGAATTGATGTTGGTTGCAGATAAATATACACCCGTAGATACTTCGTTGATTCCTACAGGAAAGATTGAACCCGTAAAAGGAACGCCAATGGATTTTACTGCGGCTAAACTAATTGGTAAAGATTTAAGCACAGTAGCAGGTGGCTACGACCATAATTGGGTATTGAACAAGACCGGCAAGGGATTAGAGTTGGCAGCAACGGTTTATCATGCCGCATCTGGCAGGTTCATGGAAGTATTTACTACAGAGCCAGGCATTCAGTTTTACAGTGGCAACTTCTTGGATGGTACATTAACCAATACAAAAGGCGGTAAGAAATATGTGCAACATGCGGCACTTTGTTTGGAAACACAACACTTTCCAGATAGCCCCAACGAGCCATCTTTCCCTTCAGTTATCTTAAAACCTGGCGAAACCTATACGCATACTTCGGTGTATAAGTTTTCGGTAAAGTAGGGAAATTTCGAACCAAGTGAACGTCCTTTCGACGATAGGAGAAATCTCATCGAATAATATCGGTGTCTTTAAATTATGTTACAACTTGCTTCGGTTAGATTTCTCGTTACCTCGAAATGACGGGAAGATTATGGAGAAGATTTATTTTAATTGATTATGAAGAAAATAATTCTTTTATTGGTATTGATGGTTAATGGCTTGATGGGCGTTAACGCACAGGTTGCCAAGACACCACCAATGGGTTGGAATGGCTATAACTGTTTTGGCTCTGCCGTACATGAAGATGAGGTGAAGGCCAACGCAGATTATATGGCTAAGAACCTAAAACAATTTGGGTGGGAATATGTGGTGATAGATTTTTTATGGGGATATGATAACCCTCCGGGCAGTAACATTGGTAATCCAAATCAGCTTCGTTTGCCAGATGGTGCATACATTCCTTGGTTGAGTATGGATAAGTACGGACGTTTATTGCCCAATACCAATAAATTCCCTTCCGCATTTCCCGATAAGGGCTTTCAACCTATGGGCGATTATATACATTCATTAGGATTAAAGTTTGGCATTCATGTGATGCGTGGTATTCCCCGTCAGGCGGTTTGGGCTAAAACGAAAGTGCTTGGTGTGGATGGAGTAACTGCCAATATGATTGCTGATACTTCTTCAAAATGTGCATGGCTGAACCACATGTATGGTTTGGATATGAAGAAAAGAGGCGCGCAGGAATACCTCAATTCCTTGCTGCAATTGTACACTTCTTGGGGAGTGGATTTTATTAAGGTAGATGATTTGTCTCGTCCTTATAGTGATTTGGAAGTGGAAGGATATGCAAAAGCTATTCAGCAATGTGGTCGACCAATAGTATTTAGCACTTCTCCGGGCGCAACGCCTTTGGCTAAAGCCGAACATTTAAAACAATATGCCAACCAATGGCGTATGGCCGATGACTTCTGGGATAACTGGAAAGAGGTTTTGCAAATGTTTGATTATGCGGCTAGTTGGCAAGGACTCGGACAGGAAGGGCATTGGCCAGATTGTGATATGATTCAGATTGGCAAGCTTTCCAAGCGTGGCCCTGTAGGGAGGGAGCGTTACAGTCGGTTTACCAATGATGAATTATACACGCACTTTGGTTTCTGGTGTTTGTTCCGTTCACCGTTGATGATAGGAGGTAATCTTCCCGAAAACAGGGATATAGAAACGAAGTTATTCACCAATCAGGAAGTGATAGATGCCAACCAGAAAGGTAGCAACCCAAAGCAATTGTATAAGAATGATGGTACTATGATTTGGGCTTCTGAAATAGCAGGAACAAAGGACAGGTATGTAGGACTGTTTAATATCTCCGATTCGGCTAAGGAAATAAGCCTCGACCTTTCTTTAATAGGATATAAAAAAGCACATGTTAGGGATTTATGGAAGAAGGCTGATGTGGGATTGTTCAAAAGTAAATATGCTAATACCATTCCTGCTCATGGGTGTTTGATGCTGAAAGTGAGTGAGTAATAAAGTAAGGAAGGTTTCGCTCAAAGCGAAGCCTTCCTTTGCAGCTAACAAATAGTAAATAGTATTAATTAAAAAAACAATTAAAATGATCAACTTAAAAGAATTGGAAGTTTGGTTTGTAACGGGTAGCCAACATCTTTATGGGGAAGAAACCCTTAAC
>JANYEU010000224.1 GCA_025362915.1 Chitinophagaceae bacterium
TTTATCATTGAATACCAGCATGATTTCCTTGGGTAGCTGTACCATGAAGTTAAATGCCGCTACAGAAATGATACCTGTAAGCTGGCCAGAGTTTAGTAAGATACATCCTTTTGCCCCAATTAGTCAAACCAAGGGATACCAACAGATAATAGATGAATTGGCAAATTATCTATGTGTTATAACCGGTTTTGATGCCTGTAGTCTGCAACCCAATAGTGGTGCACAGGGCGAATATGCTGGGTTACTTACCATTATGGCATACCATCAGGCACAGGGACATGGGCATAGAAATGTGGTATTGATACCTATTTCTGCTCACGGCACCAACCCCGCAAGTGCCATCATGGCGGGCATGAAGGTAGTTGTGGTAAAAGGCACAGAAGATGGATTGATAGATATAGAAGACCTAAAACAAAAGGCAGAACTACACAAGGATGATCTGGCTGGCTTGATGGTTACCTATCCTTCTACGCATGGCGTGTTTGAGGAGGCCATTAAAGAGGTTTGTGCCACCATACATCTATTGGGAGGGTTGGTTTATATGGATGGCGCCAATATGAACGCCCAAGTAGGACTTACTTCTCCTAATCAGATTGGGGCCGACGTCTGTCACCTCAACCTACACAAAACATTTGCCATCCCTCATGGTGGTGGTGGACCAGGCATGGGTCCTATCTGTGTAAAAGATCATTTGGCAGCTTATCTGCCAGGGCATTTTATGCTTCAGGAAGGTTTACCGTTTACCGACAACCGATTACCGAGTGGTAGCAGTACTGCGGTTGACGGTCAACTGTCAACGGGTTCTCATGCCGTTTGCGCCGCCCCTTATGGTTCCGCTTCTATTTTGTTGATTAGCTATGCGTATATAAAGTTATTGGGTGCGGAAGGCGTAAAAGCTGCTACCGAATATGCCATCCTCAATGCCAACTACATGAAGGCAAGGTTGCAGGAATACTATACCATATTATATACCGGGCATAATGGTAGTGTGGCACATGAGTTCATTATCGATTTGCGTCCTTTTAAGGCAATTAGTGGAATAGAAGCTGAAGATGTAGCCAAGCGTTTGATAGACTATGGTTTCCATGCGCCTACCATGAGTTTCCCTGTACCTGGAACTATCATGATAGAACCTACAGAAAGTGAGGACAAGGCTGAACTGGACAGATTTTGTGATGCCTTGATTGCTATTTATTGTGAGATAAAAGAAGTGGAGAATGGCGTGTACGATAAAATCAATAATCCTTTAAAGAACGCACCACATACCCAACAAATAGTTTGTGCCGATGAGTGGAACTATCCTTATTCCCGTAAGGTGGCCGCTTTTCCGTTGGATTATGTTTCTAAAAATAAGTTCTGGCCAAGCGTGGCAAGGATTAATAATACCTACGGCGATAGAAACTTGGTTTGTACTTGCGAGCCAATGGAAAGCTATATGGAAGCGTAAGGGGAAACATAAAAATGAATGATGAGTTATGGATTATCGAACTGATATCTATAACTCATTTTTATTTATCTGAAGCAAAATTCCTTCATTTGCTAGGTAATAGACACTAATACTGTTTCCATGCCTTTTCGTATTCTTCCTTTAGTCTAATAGCTAAGGATACTGGTTGCAACACTTTCACATTGTTACTGTAGGAGAGGAGTTCCATAATAAAATCGTGGGTGATATAGATCTTTAGCCTTATCTGCAATTCATCTTCTGTATCTAATAATATTTCCTGTGTTTCATGTAGTGGTAGACTTTTGATATATTTACCTTGGTCGGAATCAAATGATAAAACCACCTCTTCTGGCTTTTGGTCTGTCGGTGTAATGATCCCATAGCAATGTCTAAACATATCCTGCATATTAAATGATACGGGTATAATAAATTTGGTACTGGTAATCTCCAAATCCGTCATCCTATCCAAAGCGAAGGTTTTGGGATGCGTATCTTTTATGTCCTTTGCAATCACATACCACCTGTTCTTGAATTCCTTGAGGCAGTAAGGTTCCACCAGTCTGCTGGTAATGCTTTCGTCCCAGTATTTTTCGTAATTGAACCTTATTTGCAACTTATTCTTAATGGCATGAATCAATCCATAGAGGTTATCCGTTCCTTTGGGTCTGATAGATTCTAGGTGGATATAGTGGGACAAGTCTTCGGTCATGTTAAGTACATACAGGGTATCAAAAGCTTCCAATAGTCTATCGCTTTTAGTAGGGTTTCCCTCATCTTCTATATAATAAACCTTTTGCGTAAAGTCGTATTTTATTTCTATTGAATAAAGACTTAAAATATCTTCTGTATCCCGCTTAAAAGTGCGTTTAGAAATAGTAAAATCATAATCCTCCAACTCAGACTGTCTTTCTAGGTAACTAGCAATCTCATTAAAGCTAGATGGTTTACGCCTTAGTTTATTGATGATGTGTTTGTATCTTATTAATGCTTCTTTTCGTGACATGGGTGTTTGTTTATTACAGTGCAACAGGGTATGTTTCTTTAAACCATTTAATATCTCTGATGGTAACAGGAGTAGCCTTGAAATTAAGTAATGCCTTTTCTTTAGTTACAATTATTTCGCTATTGGTTTGTAGGGCAAGGTCGAATAGAAAGTTGTCTTTTGGATCTGGGTTTTGATGGCGTAGGTGAGATAAACCGAGGTATCAATGACCACTCTCTCGTTCATATTGGGCTTTTCTGTTTTCACTTATCATAAAGGCAATTTCATCTTCACCCATTTCTTTAAACTTGCCCTCAAATACTTCATCTGCCTTCTTTGCAAGAGACAATGCTTTTTGCATTTTTATCTTCTTCAACACTTCCTTTTTTTCCATATCGTTCATTGTATCTATTTCATCTACTATCAACCTTAAAAGTGAAGGTCTATTGATATAGGTGGACGATGGTTGCGATGCTCGATTCATAAAATTATATTTATTATCTGCAAGTTAGGTAAAATAGGTTTTCACTATTCATAAATATCTAGTCTATGCCCAATTCTTCTTATGTCTATTATTTTGATGGAATCCCCTATTGAATATATTATCCTATAGTTGCTAACTCTTATCCGCCATAAAGTTTCTTCTTCGCCCTTTAGTTTTTTGCAACCAATTGGTCTTGGATTTTCTGTTAAAGAATCTATTGCCTGTACTATATTTTCATTAGTCTTTTTAGGAAGTGCTTCTAATTCTTTTAGTGCCTTTTTTCGAATTATTATTTGGTAGCTCAAAGCTTTCCCTTTTCCGCCAACTGTTTTTTAGCTTTGTCCCAGCTTATTGTCTCATCATCTTTTCTGCTCTCTGCTACTAATGTATCTATCAATTCGTGCACTTCTTCGTGGCTCTTGCGAATGGTTTTAAGGTCTATAACTACAGACTTTACTTCATTTTTATCATTTGCTGTAAAGCTTACTCCTTTCATAATTGCTATTTTA
>JANYEU010000234.1 GCA_025362915.1 Chitinophagaceae bacterium
AGAAAATCGAATCATCCAAACGCCACTTGCGCCTTTGCAAACATTTAGCGACGATCCATTGCGAATGATGCGCGCCATCAGGTTTGCATCGCAATTAAATTTCACCATCGCACCAATTACCTTTCAGGCAATTAAGGATAATGCAGAAAGAATAAAAATCATTTCGCAGGAAAGGATTACGGAGGAATTCAATAAGATACTGTTATCTAATAAGCCGAGCATCGGGCTGGATTTATTGAGTAAGAGTGGATTGATGCAACTCATTTTTCCACAAATGATGGCATTGCACGGTGCAGAATATGTAGATGGGCTTGGGCATAAGGATAACTTTTATCATACGCTGCAAGTGGTGGATAATATAGCTGCCAATACCGATGATCTGTGGCTGAGATGGGCTGCCGTACTGCATGATATTGCCAAACCAGTAACAAAACGCTTCGAGCCTGGGCATGGATTTACCTTTCATGGACACGAAGCGGTTGGTGCAAGGATGGTTCCCAAGATATTTACCAAACTAAAGCTTCCTTTGAATGAGAAAATGAGGTTTGTGCAGAAGCTAGTGGAACTTCACTTACGCCCGATCAGTTTAACGAAGGAAAATATTACAGATAGCGCCCTACGACGGTTACTTTTTGATGCAGGAGATGATATTGAAGCCTTGATGACACTCTGCAATGCCGATATTACCAGCAAAAACAAACAAAAGGTAATACGTTTTCTACAGAACTTTGAGATGGTGAAAACGCGTCTGGCAGAAGTGGAGGAAAAGGATCATATCCGCAATTGGCAGCCCCCCATTACAGGAGAAATCATTATGGAAACATTCAATCTTACCCCCAGCAAACCTGTAGGAGTAATAAAAGATGCCATAAGAAATGCTATTTTGGATGGAATAATTCCCAATACATATCAAGATGCTTTTGAATTTATGTTAAAAGAAGCAGAACAATTGAATCTTAAACCTGTTTAATACTTACTTTAGCGGATTGGCAAGAAAGCCTGCTAGTCAAAAGTCGATAGTCGTAAGTATGGAACGTAAATATCGCTTCAAAACTAAGCAATTCTCACTCTTGGCTTTCAACTATCAACTTACAACTCATAATTAAATTACATGGCGATTTTAAAGTTTAGGGTTTATTACGAAGAAGATGACACCATATATAGAGACATTGCAATAAAGCATACACAGACTTTCAAGGATTTACATTTTGCCATTCTCAAGGCGTATGAATTTGATAGTAAACACAAGGCTACCTTTTATAGAAGCAATGATGGCTGGGCAAGAGGACGTGAGATAAGTCTTGCGGTATATGATAAGCCGTATGCGGCACCGCCATTATTGATGGAAAACACAACCATTGGCAGTGAAATAAAAGATACCAACCAGAAGTTTATCTATTTATACGACTTTGTCAAGAATTGGGGTTTTCAAGTGGCACTAATCAGTGTGGTAAAAGAAGAAAACCCTCGCTTTACGTACCCTTACGTTACTAGAAAAGAGGGTATTGGTCCTCCACAGAATGGCATCAAGAGTTTATTGGGAGAAAAGTTTGCTGACATTGAAGAGAAGTACGACCTAAAAGAAGTTGCCGAAGGGTTTACTGAAGATGGAGAGGAAGGTGCGGCAGAAGAAGAATCGCAAGAGGATGATAACAACTTTACCGACGATTTGTAGGCACTGATTCCGCAACATGCCTTTAGCACATAAAAATACCGTTATAATAATTGCTGGTTCCACGGCTGTGGGAAAAACATCTACAGGCATCAAGTTGGCTAATCAGCTTGATGCCTGTATTATTTCAGCCGATAGCCGGCAGTGTTTTAAAGAGTTGAACATTGGGGTAGCCAAGCCTACCCCACTACAACTCAATACCTGCAAACACTACTTTATCAACTCACATTCTATTAATGATGACGTTAATGCAGGTGTTTTTGAGAAATACGCCTTGGATACTGCCGAAGAGTTATTTAAACAAAACAATATTGTGGTAATGGTGGGCGGCACGGGACTCTATATAAAAGCCTTTGCCGAGGGAATAGATTCCATGCCAACCATCCCTCCTGCCATTCGGGAAAACATCATAAAACAATACGAACAATACGGATTGGAATGGCTGCAACAGGAAATAAAAGAAAAAGACATTGCTTTTTGGGAAGTTGCCGAACAGCAGAATCCACAAAGGTTGATGCGTGCCTTGGAAGTAGTATTGGCAACAGGACAATCAATTAACCAATACCGTACACAACAAGCAGTAGAGCGTCCGTTTAATATAATTAAGATTGCCCTAGAATTGCCCCGGGAACAATTGGTAGCCAATATAAACCAACGGGTGGATGAAATGATGGCAGAAGGCTTGCTGGGAGAAGTGAAAGCCCTCCTACCCTATCAACATCTGAATGCTTTGCAAACAGTAGGTTATAAAGAACTATTTGCTTATCTAAACCATGAATGTTCGTTGGATGAAGCAGTAAATAGGATTAAGATAAACACCCGCCAATATGCCAAACGCCAAATGACTTGGTTTAAAAAGGATAAAGCCTACCAATGGTTAACCAACAACAATCTTTCTATTTTAGATTTTATACCACTGATTAAATGATTTGAATGATAAGAATGATTGATTTCCTTGATTACAAAGGATTTCAGACATTCAATTTTCGCAAACCATTTTACGTTGGGTATAAATTTTAAATAGACCTCTTCGACAATTCATTTTCCTTCTTTTTTCTGTATTCTCTGTGGCATCTGTGGCAAATAATAGCCAAGAATGGAGCGAAATCACTGCCACAGATGCCACAGAAATCACTGAGGAGGAGGATTTAAGTATGGTTTTATCGATTGAAATCAATTGTCGAAGAGGTCTATTTTATAACATGGTTATCATATAGCCCCGTTTTCCGTTGTTTTTGGCACAATCACTTCTGGTATTATTACGGTTACCAGTGCGGCGGTGGCCTTGGCATCCTTTCTTATTTTTTTCTTGGAGGCAGTTGCAGCTTTTTCATCTGCTATCACCTTGGCTATGGTTGCTTTTACGGCTTCCTCCTGCTCTGCGGTCATTATTCCGGGTGTTAGTGCTACGGTGAAAGTATTTGTCTTGCCGCTTACAATGGGCATTTCCACTATTTTGGTAATGAACCCCGGTTTTGCAAAGGTTCCTGTTGTCTTTCCTCCCTGTACATTATAATAAACCATTATCCCAGCAATATTGGTAACTGGAAGTTGTTTGGATTTTGTAAGTGTGCCTTGCACATCAGATAGCACGGCAGGTGGTATGGATGTAGAGCTTTCATCTATAACTGTGATGTAAACAGGTGTGTGCAATATGGTTACGGCAGGCATCTTGCACGCCGCCATCAAGCCATTAAAAAACACGAGGTTCGTTGTCTTGTATTTTTTTAGCAACATCTTTAGAACCAATATATCTGCACTTGTTTGTTTGAGGTCTGTCTTTAGCTGGGCAGTAAGCACGGGCATGTTGGTGTTTACCAACGTTGTGGAACCCTTCATGGTGCGGAAAGAAGTTATCTTGGTGAGAAAAGTAGCGAGTTGTGCTGCGGTGAGATAATCGGGGGTGATTAATAGCAGATTGGTATGCATTACATTATACACACTCATCAAACGGGTGGCACATACTGCATCCGATGCCCTTACATAATAGGTTACGGCATCCTTTAATGCCTTTGATATGGTATTGTTGCCAATAATATCCATCTTTACCTTACTGCTGGCGCACAACTGTGCTGCCATTTGGCTAACCACATCCTTTGCTATCTTCCTTATCCAAACTGTAACCAGTATTGTCTGCCGCTGCTGCATCTGCCGCAATATCTGCTGCGGCTGTATCGGTTTCCATTTGGGTGGCTGCGTCATTGAAGGATACATCGCCAGTGGTGGCAGCAGCGTTTGCAGCCAGATAAACGCATGTGCCTGTTTGTGTCACGAGAAACAAAGCGTAAGCTTTTGTTTCGTAATTGTATGAATGATGGAAGTAGGTCTTCCGTACACGCCTTACAGCAGGGGTGTACAAACCGCCCACAGGTGCTGTTTTGAAAAGGAGCGGTATTGAACGTTTGGGTTAAAAGGGGTCGTAAAGACTTCAGGTGGGTGTAATGGAGTTGAATGTAAATGAACCGCTGATGAAGTAACGAAATTGCGTAAGACGAGAGCAAAACTGTTG
>JANYEU010000337.1 GCA_025362915.1 Chitinophagaceae bacterium
CTCCCAATCCAACATTCTAAATTGAGTATCATACAACCCAATTAAACTCAAACTACTTTTTCTAATCATCAAATACACATCACTAAAAGTGAACGACTTTACATTGCCCGATTTCCATTCTTTAAAATAAGGCAACCTAGTGTTTTCTTCTACTTTTTCAGGATTAAGCAAATCAACAGTCAAAGAGTTCGAAATACACACATCCACCGCTTCATTTACCAACATATAGTTTTTACATTCCCTTATGGCGGCGTAGCAAAACACATCATCATCTATTATCTTCTTTATCAAAGTGCCTTTTGCCAATAACATTGCTTTGTTCCAACCATGTGCCTGATTTTTATCGGGCTCTGAAATGTATTGCTGAATTTTTCCTTGCTTAAAAAGTTCTTGCAGGTACTCCTTTGTACCATCGGTGCTGTTGCCATCCACCACCACAATTTCCTCGTCGGGCAAAACGGTTTCGAGTAATTTTCCGAGGGTGATTTTTAAAAAAGGTAGCCTATTGCGCGTAGCAAATATGTAAGAAAAATTAAACTGGTTATCCAACATTCAAAAAAATGCAATAATTATATAAAATATTTAACAACAACCCGCAATTTAGTTTTTTTCAATACACTTACAGTTAGCTTTGATATTAAAGAAGTGGGGGTTAACTTTTTTTAAGATTGCCCCCTCCCAATTCCCCATTATCATTTACCCCGCCACCATTTCCACTGTCACATCCACCTTATCGCCAGCCACAAAGGTTTTAATCTGTGTTTGCGAAACATATCCCGCAGCCGAAAACACAACATGGTAAGTGCCAGGCTTAAACTCCGCAATCTGAGCCACACCCAAAATATTGCTGGTACCAACCCGCATCAATTCGGTAATAGTCATCATGGCACCCTCAATCGCAGTAGTAGTTCCTGTTACATAAAAAGTTGCCTTCAATATGGTATGCTGCACATTGCCACTAAATACAAGCGCATTTTCTAGGTCTAGTATCATTTGCGGGTTCGCATTTGCCCCAATGGTATAAGCCCCCTTTATCAGGTTTATCAACGAATCCTTACCAGACATAGCGTTTGCAAAAGCAGGTTTATACAAGGCAGTCACCGTTTTTTGAGTGGTGCGTGCCGCAGCAGGTGCTTTTTGCAAGGTTTGCAGCAACGCAATCTCGGTACCAATGGCCGTAAGCTGTGCAGCCGTAATAGAAGTAGCCGCAATCAAAGCGGTCTTGTTGGTATTCAGCACCCCATAAGTATAATTTGCCAGTATCAGCATGGCATTTATCTTACCTTTAAAATTACTATCAATAATCGTAAAATCCTTTATCAGTTGCGCATTATTCTGCGATTTTGCCCACTCCAGTGCCAACAAACAGGCAGCTTCCAGTTGGCTCACCACACTTTTTCGGGCATCTGTCTTCATTTTTGTCTGGGGTTTCGTTGCCTTAGGCTGCTCTTTGGCCGAAACCGCATCTATAGCGGCAATAAACCCTTTAAAGGTTGTAATAGCCGTAAGCAATTGGGTGTTGCCAGCAAAAGCACTGGTATAAGCAGCCAAAAACAGCAACATTTGTTGAAAAACCGAATATCTGTCATTTTGAAGACTAGTCATCACTAATGTTTTTTGTAAGAAAAAATAAGATGTGTTAATAATTTCTCTGCTATCGGTCGTATAATTTTCAGCTAGAGAGACATGTTTTTACCCAGCAGCAATATATTCTTGAGTTAGAGAGACATATTCTTAGCCTACAGTGATATATTCTTGGGCTAGAGAGACATGTTCTTAACCTAGAGCGATATATTTTTGAGCCAGAGAGTCATATTCTTAGCCTAGAGCAATATGTTTTTCGGCTAGAGAGACATGATTTTTGGCATAAATTTCAAAATCGGAACCTTTTCTGCCATTTTTTCTTACAATATCAAGGTGGTTGATGAATGGATGATGCCCGCAAAAGCGCATTTAAAAAGCGTTGGTAAATGAAGCCGATTGCAATTGTCTTTTTCATACAAAATACTTAATTGCTGGATAAAAACTTAATGCAATGTATAACTAAAAAATAAACAATACAATTTTTTTTTAAAACGCATTTATCTTTTCTACCACATACCTTATGTCTTCTACAGAATGACAATAAGAGATCGGCAAACTCAAAGTTGTTTGGTGTATTTCGGAAGATAATGGGTATGCAGTATTGCCAAATAAGTGTTTATACCCATTTTGTTGGTGCGGCGCAATTGGGTAATGTATTTCAGTACGGATTCCATTCTCCAATAAATATTGTTTTAAGGCATCCCGTTTGGGTGTGCGGATATTATAAATATGAAACACATCAAAATTCTGTTCCTGAATACTAGGTTTTATGTAAGTATTACTTAGACCTTGCTGATACAAAGAAGCCAATGTTCTTTTATGACTATTTATTTCATCAAGGCGAATAAGCTTTCGTCTCAAAAAGGCAGCTTGTAGTTCATCTAATCTTGAGTTAAACCCAGTATAATCATTTTGGTACTTTACTTTAGAGCCATAATTTCTAAGATAAAGTAGTTTATCTGCCAATGCATCATCATTTGTTGTTATTGCGCCGCCATCTCCCAGACATCCTAAGTTTTTTGTGGGATAAAAGCTAAAGGCTCCAGCGTCGCTCCAATTGCCAGCTTTCTTATCTTGATGTATTGCCCCATGCGCCTGAGCACAATCTTCTACTATTTTAAGATTATATTCCTTGGCGATATTAGTTATAGCTGTCATGTTGCACATTTTTCCGTAGAGATGTACTACTAATATTGCTCTTGTTTTATTTGTTATAGACGCTTTTATTTTAGTAGGGTCTATGTTGTAGGTAATAATATCTGGTTCTACCAATACTGGTTTGTAGCCAGCATTTATAATACCTAAAATTGAAGCAATATAAGTATTTGAAGGAACCAATACTTCAGAATCCTTCGGAAAATCGAATGCTGCTAATGGCAAAATGATAGCATCAAGCCCAGAAGCTACCCCTATACAATGCTTGGTTCCGCAATAGGCTGCAAACTCCTTTTCAAAAGCATTCACCTGAGTACCTAAAATATACCAACCCGACTCTAGAAAATCTTTAAATACTTGCTGATAATCCGCTTCAAACGGCGCATTTACATTCTTTAAAGACTCATAAGCAATATTTCTACTCATAGGGTTGAAATATATAATCTACTTTGTCAAATTTTGTTGAAGCCAATACCATTAGTATGGCATTAGGAGAAAAGGCATACATCTCATGCCAGTCTTCTGGTTTTAATATTAAACATTTTGAAGGGTTATCTAATAAAAAATCTTCTTGTTCTATGTTATTGTTATTCTTGATTATGCACGAACCCTGAATGCAAATAGCGGCTTGTATGGTTTGGTGATGCCGATGACCGCCCCTAACAGAGTCATCTACACCATAAATGTAAAATATTCGTTTTATATCAAACGGTATTCCTTGTTCTATTACAGTAAGATTACCTCTTTTGTCAGTAAATGTTGTTAAGTCTATCAGATGAGCCATTATTTTATTTTAATATAGTTTGCGCTATAATATTTTCTTCGTGTAGAGAAAAAGAGGCTATTAATAAATTGTTTGAGCGTCTTTTCAACATCCATTTTATAGATTCCTAATTTATATTTTAGCGTTCTGTCTATAATTTTTTTTATGTCAGTTGTTCCTAATGCATCTACTTTACCCAGCTTCTTTTCAACCTCTTGCTGAATGCTTTTTAGCAGATTGATATATGGTAAGTATATATTGGTTAGTACTTCTTGTGGGATAGAATAGCCTCCTATATACCATTCACCATTTGATAAATGTTTTAAATCATGAAAATGATAAAAAATCAGGGGTTCTCCATCAACTGTAAAACCATTATCAACCTGACTGAATTTATAATTTATGGCATTCCATGGTGCAAAACCAGCCCCTTTATCCTTTGTTACATAAACACCATCAAACATATACGACCAGCTATCCAGATATTTTTGATCACCAAACTTGCCATCTTCATAACTTGCCTTGCACCATTTTAAACAGGCGTTAGCCCACCAATTAAGCACCTTTAAGCCATTTTCGTTGTTTTTAAAACTGGTAAACTGAACACAATAAATGCCAGACATGGCTGTTTGATCATAAGATGGATGATAATTGTGAGGCGTTATTAAAACAGAATTATCTCCTATTTTATTGTAAAGCAAGCTAGGATTTTGATAAAAAAAGGTATCTGCATCAAGATAAGTGCAGTTGGTTAAATTAAATGTTTCTAAACAATATTTAACCGTAAAGGGAGTACAAGTCCAACAATATTCTGCCAAACTCCTTTCTTTCTTTACCGAAAGTAGTGCCTCGTTTTCAAATTTATTTTGATTGATGATTGTGCAATGTTGTAATTTCTTTTCTGATAAAAACTGGTAAGTAGTATCATCAAAAGCAAATACGTATAAGTGAAATGATTGGCAACTTTTCTCTAAAGAATAGTACAATGCCAACCCTTTGGCTAGATAGTAGGTATTAAATAAGGTGCAGAAATTAAGCATTGTTGTTTTTATCTATCTGTTTTACTACCCTTGCAGGATTACCTACTGCAACAACATTTTCAGGAATATCACCCACTACGACACTCCCTGCACCAATTATAGAGTTCTTTCCAATGGTTACCCCCTTCATTATAACACAACAGGCTCCAATCCATACATCATCCTGTATATTAACCGCCTTTTCTTTTAAATCATACGTTTTTATTATTCCTTTTTGTGTATAAATCAAAAATTCTTGATGCCTTTCTTCGGGGACTAAT